>WQSV01000005.1 GCA_009787685.1 Bacillota bacterium | reverse complement strand
ACGATCGTTCCTGTTGCGGGGACATATGCGTTTGTTTTCAATGCTCAAACATCTGACAACGAAGCGAGTGTTTCATTCTCGCCAGCAAGAGCGACAGTTGGAACCAGTGTTTTAATAAGCGTGACTATCGCACAAGGTTTCCAAAGAGGGGATAATTTTGCTGTGATTTTCGGCGGTGAATCGGTTGACGAAATCACTTGGAACGGGAATGTTGGAACTTTCACTCGTCCAATGAACCAAGGTGGCGGAGTCCAAGTTGTTGTTATTGGCATCATTCCATCGACATATTCTTTCACTTTCAATGCTGATGATTCAGACGCAAGAGTTTCAGCGACTTTCTCACAGAACCTAGCGGAAGTTGGACAAAACACGCAAATTGTTTTGACTATTCTTCCAGCATACCAAAGAGCGACGAATTTCCTTGTCATGCTTGGAGACAGAGATATCACGGGTTATGCATGGAGCTGGAATGCAAACGGAAGTGTTGGGACTTTGAGTGTTCCAATGATTGAAGGCGGAGCGGTTTTGACTGTTGTTGGAATAGTTGCGAGACCGACTTTTAATTTCACTTTCAATGCGGATGGGTCGCATCATAGTGTTTCAGTAGCTTTTGGAACAGCCTCAACTTTCGTTGGTGGAAATGTTCAAATCACTATCACAATCACACCAAACTACAGAAGAGCGAGTGATTTTAGAGTCATGCTTGGAAACGTTAACATCACTCCTTTTATTAGCTGGAGCGGAAATGTTGGAACTGTGACAAGAGCGATGGTTCAAGGTGGAGCAGATGTCACTGTCACTGGAGTTGAAATCAGAACTTATTCGTTCATGTTCAATGAAGAAGATTTTAATCACAGAAATGTTTCAGTTATTTTCCCAGATGAGCCAGTTCAAATTGATCAACCAATGACTTTTGAAATCATAATCAATGAAACTCATGTTAAAGGTGATGACTTTCTTGTTATGGTTGGAAACACAACTATAACAGACGATATTCTTTGGGATGGAAGAGTTGGGGTAGTCACGGCTCAAGTGCCAGCAGGCGGAGCATTTGTTTCGATTTCGGGGCTAGAGTGGAGAGAGTATACTTTCACTTTTGACGCCACTCTTGGAAATCATCAAAATATAAATGTCATGTTCAGTCCAGCAACAACAAGACTTGGCGGTAATGTTGAAATCACTTTCACAATTGAGCCAATGTTCAGAAGAAGTCTTAGTGACTTCATTGTTGAAATTGGAAGCAGTGCGGACGGATTTAATGATTTGACGAACAATATTCGTTGGACTGGAAACACTGGTGTCATTATTGTTGAAATGATTGAAAATGGTGCGGAAGTTTTGGTTGGCGGAGTTGAAATCAATGACCAAACTTATGTTGAAAGAGGTGAAACACTTCTTGCTGAAATCAGAGGAATGGGCTTTAACAACATCAATAATCCAGAAACTTCGGCAGGTGTTTTCAGAATCACTGCTGGAAACCAAAGTTTTTGGAACACGACAACTGGAACAAATCTTGTTATTGACATTTTTTCTCAACTAGCAGATGCAGAACTCGCTGCACAGAATGCGAACACTATTAGATATGGAAATATTGTTGTCAGTGGTGGAAACGAATTCGGAAGATGGTTGTTTGCAACAATTGCAAGACTTGGAGCGCCGAGATCTATGTTTGAGGACGGTTCAACTGAGATAGCGGAAGAATTTGCTAATCAAAGAGATTTGATTGTTGATGAATTAAACAGGCATCTCGACAGACCCGGACAATGGTATAACACAATGGGGCCAGTTGCCTATACAGTTGGGTCATCTGACACGAGAATAATTATATCAGTTCATGAGTATTGACCGTGCAGAAGACTTGACGGCCTAGGTTGGCCAATAAGATCCCATGTAACAATTTTTGCAGACATCGCTTGGGCACAAGCGGCAATGAGCGCACCATTTGTTGGATATTTCCCAGCACAAGGAAGAACTCAACTTGCACAAAGAGCAGTCACTCCAAATGTTCAAATTGGTAATGTTGTTGTTTTCGGCTATCCTCGATTGATAGAAAATATCATGGAAGCATTTTTGATTTATCAAGAAGATGCGCAATGGGGTGCGCGAGCAGCGGTTGGAGATGTTCGTCCACTAGACCCACGACCACACCTTTCAATCGCAGAAAGATTGAGAATGTGGGACATTGCAGATGAATTCACAAGACAAACAGGTGTCACATTTAATCATGCAAACAACAGAGCAAACATGCAACCATTCCCAGCATATTGTTCGGAAGAAAGATCAACGACAGCAACTACTACGGTTCCAGTTGCAGGAGGAATTAATAGATTGAGATTCTTCTTCCAATCAACGGAAGCAGGGGCAATCAATCAATACAATTCTTGGAGAAACCATACAGCGGTTAACAATGCGGCAAATCTTGGGCACATTACTCTAAGAAAAGAGGGGCATGTTGTTGCTTGGGGCGTCCCAGCAGATGTCGAAAGATTCTTTGATATTCTGGCGGTGATTCCAGCTAGAAATGACGAAGCAATGCTTGAAGCAGAGAGAGCGGCGAGAGAGGTCAGAGCGATTGGTTTTGTTGTTGACACAAGACTGGTTGTTGCGACTCCAAATTTTGTCAGATTCACCGCGGCATCGAGACAGAATGTTCCCGGAAATGTTTTCGGAGTTGGTGTTTCTGGAAATGCTCAAGTCTATGCTTTTAGAACCGTTGCTCTTGCAAATCAAGTGACGTTGACGGGAACTCAACAAAGACAAGGAAGATTTATTGTTGGGCATGGTCAACCTTTTGTCAGATGGTTCATTTTGAATACTATTGAAATTGGAAGTCCATCTTTGACTTTTGGGGTTGAAGAAGCAAACTTGTTTAATAGAGCTGTGGAATATGTTAGAGAAATGGGGTTGAATGTCATGACTTCAGCAGATAGACGCGCAATGATGCATGGAGCGCTCGCGAATGGTCAAACATTTAATGGAGCTAATGCGACGCTGACAATCAGAGGTTTTGACTGTGAAAGTTGGTCGAGAGCTTCGCTTTCAATGCCACTTAGCACTTTCCCGGGAGTGACGAACGTGGTTTCAACTGTTGTCATCGGAAACATTTCATTCGGCGGAACACCAGCAATTGTTAATGCATTGCAAGCATATTTGAACAATGTCGTCACTTGGGCGAGTCCAGCAGAGCTTGATATTGTTGCGACAGTGGTTGACGGTGGAGTTATTCAAAGTGGCGGAGTTGTTGAAAATGGAGCGACTATTAATTTCCACTGGACAGTGACGACTGGAAGAGGAACTAACCAACAGCGCAGTTCAAGAGAACACAGAGTTGAAATCTTGATTGACGATGATATTGTTTTCACAACAGAAGCCTTTGGAGAGGAGTTTCTCCACACTTATGATTGGAATCTTGTTGATATTAAAGAAAACACGCATCTCACTTTCAGAAAATTCCCAATAACATTGACGAGTGATGAAGCTTATGAAAAAATGAATGCTTCAGATGATGTGATTGTTCTAGATGTTAGAACTTGGGACGAATTCCTCACATTTAGAATCGATGGTGCGTTGTTCTTGCCTTATAATGAAATGACCTATGAAAGAGCAATTGCAATCATGCCAGACAAAGATGCAACAATCTTGATTTACTGCAGATCTGGAAGAAGAAGTGTTATTGCTGCGATTGCGCTTGAAGAGTTTGGTTTCACAAACATCTATGAGTTTGGTGGCATTGATGTCCCACTTTGGCCGTTTGACAACACTGCTTATGGTTGCACAGAGGACTTTTGTTATTGCCCAAGTGCGATTTGTGTTTATTGCGAAAATGAGGAAGACGAGTGTCGTGCGACCTATAATTGTCAATGTTCTGATTGTGGAAACAGCGTTTGGGATTGCGTTTGTGAAGTTGGAATTCTCATCACGATTGGAAATGAGTATTCAATAGGTTCAAAAGATTGGCGAATCTATGACAGCAACAACAACAGACTTGTGTTAGAAAAAATTATGGAAGGAATGCTTTATCATGTTGTGGTTAATGCAGGTGATGTTTTGACTTTGAGATGGACTTATGACCCGTTGCAAATTCCAGAAGGGGTTGCGTTGAACTTCATTAATCACATGGGAATAAGAACAGCGGGCTGGGTTGGAGAAACTGGAAGTTGGTCCTTTGAGTTCACCGTTTCTCATTTTGACTTGTTTCTTGGTGGAATAGGCATCGACTTCTATTGACCTGTTTGATAAAAGGACTTATTTTTCCGATTTGATTTTTGAAACTATCAAAAAAGAAAATAAGTCCCATTTTATGCCCGTGTGGCATTAAGATTTTTAAAAGGACAACCGAAAGGTTGTCCTTTTTTATTGTCAATTTGGATTTGATTTATTTAAGAAAGATGGGGTTGCTTTTGAAAATTACAACTTACAATTGATGACTTGAGGTCGAATTTAATTTGACAATAAGTTGTTAGTTGCAAGAATTTTTGATATGGTTGCTTGTTGATTTTCCGACTTTGAGACTAGAAAAAAAGAGAGTTTGTTGTCAACAGTCTTCGACTGCTTTGTCGGGTTCTGCTTGTATTCGCACTCTCCGTCAAGAGGGTCGAAGACCCTTGTCAAGGGTTTTCAACCCTCTTGTCGGTTATTTCTTAAACTAGTATTGCTCATCAAAAGTATCGAAGACCCTTGTCAAACACTCTTTTTTGAAAATAGGTTTAAATTGTCGAAATCGTTAACGTTTCAACTAATCGCTCAGTTTGTCATTCATCTCGTTTAGTCTTGCAGCCATGTCTGCTAGCATTTTTTGCATTGGGTTTTCTGGTGCTGCTGTGGTGGGAGTTGAGACTGTTGTTGCTGTTGGAGATGAGACTTCGGCTGTTGTTGCTACTTGTGGGGATGGAGCGCCCGCCATGACTGGGACTTGTTGAGGAGTGGGAGTTGATGGGATATTGATGATGTGGGGCATTTGAGTCTCCTTTTCCACGACTACTGGCTTTTCGACCACGAAAGGTTGAGGTGGATTTTGTTGAGCCACCGGTTGTGGTTGTTGAACCATGATGGGCTGAGTCATTTGTGGGAAGGGCATGAAGCTTGGAGCTTGTTGCATTGGTTGTGGTTGCGATGATTGCAAAGAATTCATTGATTGCATATTTTGAAGATATGCAAGGGTCATTTGGTTTGCACTGTTCGCATCAACCTTTGCGAGAATTTGGCCCATAGTGAATGCGTTGTTGTGAGCATTCAGAGCGCTTAGTTGTGCTTTGATGTCGCTCATGTCGTTTGCGTTTCGAACTGTTAGTTCGCGCATGTTTGAAATTTCATCTCTAATTCTGTCGGCTTGCAAGTCTCCTTTTTGAGCTGTTGTTTGTTGTTGATAAATTGCTTCCATTTTGTTCTCTCCTTGAGTGCGAGTTTCGTTCGGTGTTGTTCTTCTTGCTTGTCCAACCATTGCATCCATTAGTTTTTCGCTAAAAGTTGGGAATAGCTGGGTTTGTTGCTCATATTGTTCGTTTTTTTTTGCGTCATTTTTCATTTCTTTGACGAGACTTAGTATTTTGTTCATTTTTTCATCTTGTTTTTCTTTTTCAAAGCTTGTTTGGTTTTTTTGCATGTCTTTGATGGTGTTTGACATTTCTGTGATTTGAGCATTGTGGCTTGCGCTTTGTTCTTTTAATAAAGATTGAACTTGCATGTCTTTGATAAGATTCGTGAGATGTGAGATTTTTGCTTCTTGGTTCAGAAATTCTTGTTTCTGATTTTCTTCTCGCATTTCTTGAGCGAGTGATGTCAATTTTGTTATTTCAGAACTATTTTGTTTTGTTGACTCTTCTGCTTGTTTGAGGTGAGGATCAAAGTCACGAGAGATTTCTTTTGTTTGAGTTTGGTGATTTTGAAGAGATTGAAGCTCTTTGACAATTAGTTGCAGTTTTGCAACCTCGCGTGCGTCAGACACTCGTTGAGTGTTTTGTGGGGAGTATTGACTGCCTTGCTTTCCGGTTTCTTTCAATTCTTGAATGGTTTCATGAAGTTTTGCGATTTCATAAGAGCTTGTTTTGTGGTAGTTTTCCGTTTTCATGTCCTTGACAAGTTCGTTCAATCTTGCAATTTCTTTGTCTTTTTCTCTTTGCAGGTTTGAGTTTTCCATGTTCTTGATTGCATCAATTACTCTTTCAAAATTGTCGTCTTTTTTGTCTTGTTGGATTGCTTGAATAGAAGCAGGTGAGAAATCTCTTTCCATGGTTCTAATTGAGTAAAATTCTCTTTCTTTCGTGACGTTTTCTTTGAGTTCTTCAAGTGCCATTTCCATTGCGCTTATTTTTCCGTCTTGCTCAGAGATGATGTTGCAAATTGGTTGCAAATCTTCAAATTGATTTTTTTGAATGTTTTCCACCACCTCATTGACATAAAATCCGCTTGATTTTGATTGAACTATTTCGTTGATTGTTTCTTGTGTTCTTTCAAGCTCTTCTTGTTTGAGGTGAAATTGTCTGTTTTCTTCTGCTATTTTTGCGATTAATTCTTCTTGTGCTTTGATTTTTGTTTCAATCGGCTCAAGGTCATCTGCTGAAATGTTTTTTGTTGTGACTTCCAGTTCAATTGTTGGTGGCACTTTTGTGTGCGTCAGAGAATTTTCAATTCCATTGTTTGGAAATGTTTGCCCAGATGAACAAACTTCGCTCACGACTGTTTCCATGGCAAATGGCTCATAGACATAAGCATACTTTTTTTTGTGGGATTCAATAAAACTGTCGATAGTTTCTGTTTCATGAATGTTTTCGTCGTGCGTGTTGTTCATGTTGTCAAGCACCTCCATTATTTTGTTTATTTTTCTTTCAAGGCTTAGAATGTTGTTGTCAATTGTTTTTTCTTCGGTTCTTGTGTTTTGGTGGGTTTGAGTTGGTTGTGGTCTCAAAACAGGTCTTTTTGCCATCATTCTTGGAGAGGCTGTTCTGGATTGTTCTTTTTGGTTGACCAGCTTTGAAGTCCTTTTTTCAACAACTCGGACACGTTCTTTCTTTCTCTTTTCAAGCTTTCGCAATCTTTCCTCAAGCCTTTGAGCGTGTTTTTTTGCTTTTTGAGCATCAAAGTTCGCTTTTTTTATTTCTTTTCTTGCTTCAATTGGAAGTTTTAGCATTCTTTTTGAATTCATTGAGGACAGCTTTGAGGGTCTTGCTGGTCGACTATTGAGAGTTTTGGCTTTTCGTTTTTGAGCGTTAAGCATGTTAACATTTTGCTTCGCTCTAATTTTAATTTTTGAATTGTTGTTAAACATGTTTGTTGCTCCTTTTTTAGAGTTGAGAGTTAAGAGTGGTGTTCGTGATAATTTGGCAACATCTTCGATCTTCACTCTTAACTTTCCGCTCTTAATTTTTGCATTTTTAGTTAGAATTTTTTTGCTTTAAGAACTCTTTGACCAAGTTTTCTGCGTTTTTCATTGCGCTGTCGGTTTTTCCTAGTTGTTTCATTGCATTTGTTTGAGTTGTTTGACAGTTTGGCGTTGTGTCGCATGCCATGACCGCGCTTCCTGCTGCGTTTAGTTCTGCGAACGCGAGTTGAAGTGCATTTTTTGCTTGTGCTTTCAAGTCCGTTCCGCCATTTGCTCTTTTCTTCTTTGCTGACGCTTTGCTTGCGACTATTGAAATGATGAGAATGAGAGTCAATGCTCCAGCAGCGATTGCGAACCATAACCAGTTGTTTGCGAGGAATTCTCCAACTCCACCGCCACTGCCACCGCTTCCTGCGCCACCACCACTAGTTGCTGGGGGAGGGCGGAAAGAAGACGTGTAGAGGTTATTTTGATTTTCATCTCTTTCGTTTTCAATTTCACCGATTCTGTCTGGACATGGCTCATTTCTCATGTCTTCAACTTCGTCAAGTCTGTCATTTGTGTCTCTTTCCATTTCGTCAAGGTCATCGAGTCTGTCGCGTTCTTCGTCAGTCAGTGTTTCGCAATCGCGGTCACGGTCTCCCAAGATATAGTCACGCTCTTCATCAATGTCGTTCAAAATGTTGTTAAGATCGCGATCAAGGTCATCAAGTCTGTCGTTTAGGCAGTATTCGCAAGCCGGATTGTTTTGGTCACAGTTTTCTGGGCGAGTTTGTTCATTGTTGTTTCCTCCGGTTGCACCATTGTCGTTACCGTCGTCTCCGTTGCCCGGATTGGATTCACCATTTTCGTCATCAGTTTCGTTATCATCGTCACTTCCGTTTCCATTATCACCCGTGCCAGTTCCATTTCCGCCATCATTGTTGTCGGAGTTGGTGTCATCACTAGGTCCATTGCTGTAACCGTTGTCATTTCCATTTCCGTTGTCGTTATTGCTTCCAGTGCCATTGCCATCTCCAGTTCCGTTTCCGTTGTCTGTGTCAGTCGGAACATCGCAACATCCATAGCAAGCTTCCAAATCATCATAAGCATTCATTAGTCTTGAAAAGGCATAATCAACATCGTTTTGACTGATTGAAGCAGTGTTTAAAATCCATCTTGCAAACAAATATGCTTGATTAAGATTTCCAACAGACTCAACAGTGCGGCCTGCAATTGATTGCAATAAAGAGTTAACATGGTCAACTTTTGATTGCAAAGAATCGGTGTCAATTGGGTCTGGTTGGGGTTCGGTTGGGATATAGATGATGATTTCGTCGCTTCGAAGTGCGTTTTGGGCGCTGACTAGTATTCTGTTCACTTTTCCTTCTAATGCTTCAAGTCTTGCTTGTGAGAGGTAATCTGGATTTGAGATTTCATCTTCAATTTCAGCCAAAACTTCAAGCAACATTTCGTGTGAACTAGCATGGTCAATCAAGTGCCAGTAGACATCGTCTTCTTGAATTCCGCGTGCGGCGACTATCAATTGCTCGAGCCAAACCGTGTTTCTTCCAACGAATTGAAGTCCGTTTATTGCGTCAAACAAGTCGGTTAATGCGGAATTGACAAGATTTTGAGTCAAGCTCAAATCGTCAGATGACATCATGTAGATTTGAACAGCGTGTCTCATTGCTGTGTCAAAAGCTTGGAAAGATGCTCTTGTGAATCTGTTTGGGAAGTTGAAAGGGAATTGGTTTTCTTCAATCAAAACTCCGAGCGTTGTTCTGTCAACTTGTCCGCGTCTGACCCACCGTGCATAAATCGTGTGGTCTTGCGCTCTTGACAAGATTGTTGATGGAAGAACCGCGCTCCCGCCCTCACGAGCAGTGAACCAGCCAACGAATTCATAATCCTCTCGGTGAGAAACTTGTTCTGGAATAATGCTTCCATATGGTTGGTTGAGCAGTCCGAACATTTCAGTTGGTTGAGGAGCTCCGTCAAAATTAAAGTCAATCATGACTCGAATTGAAAGTTCCGCCAAGACCCAACGAGCAAAAATTTCTGTGATCGGGTCATTCGCGGGGATAAACATCACTTCCGACAACTGGACCCCACCGCTTGGAGCTGGGGTGTCCCACCATCCGTGAAAAGCAAACCCGAGCATGTTCATCGCAACCAAGATTGATGGTTGAGCTGTGATGCTTGAACCATATTGAACCGAGGATGTTCTGATGTTTGTTGCTCCCGGCGCTTCGGCTGGAATTCCGAATTGTGACCATTCAGCTGTGTTATATCTTCTTTGAACAGTGACACTGTTTTCATACCACCTTGCATAAAGTCTCGTGATTGGAGCAACCGTTGCTCTGTTTTGATGTCTTGCAAAAGCTGTTGTTTCAGTCACTCTTGCTCCGCCATTTGGTTGGGTATACCACCCGCGGAATCTGTGTCCCGGAGGAGTTTGAGCAAGAAGTGGAGAGCCAATCACGCTTTCAAATGAATTCGCAACCCAAACAACTGGTGGATTTGTTGGCTCGCCGACTGGCCAGTTGAGTTCGCGTGTTATTTGCCAAGTGTTCGTGGTGTGGACTTCAAATCTCAGTCCCATAGTGACATTTGAGAGTCTCATCGTCACTTCTTGACGAGTGTTAGGGTCAACATAGTATGTTTGAAGAATCGCAAACATCGGGTTGCCCATCATGATTGTCGCTGGACGTTCGGCGGTGAATCCGTCACTTGCATGGTCAGCAGGATAAATCGTTCTTTCGATTCCACCGCCTCTGACAATAATATGAGTGACTTCATTTCCAACGCTTGCGTCAAAGTTCAAAACAAGGTTTCCGTCAGTGTTAGTCGCGCAAATACCAAGAGAGTGGTGTGGCGCAGTTGGCTCTTCATCGCCCGGGCGAAGTGCCGAGACAGTTGCGCCTTGGCTTGTTGTCATTGCCATATTGACCCCTGCATTGTAGTGATGAAAATCATAGTGATGTCTTGAGATTCTGAATCCCGGAACAAGTCCACGTGCGGCTGTTGTTGAAGTTCCTTCGGTTGAAGGGTTTGCGTTGTTCCATCTTCCAACTTGTCCGATGTTCGCAGCGGCTGTTCTTCTCAACAGTCCAGTTGAAGCGAAAGATGTCCCCGAAACTGGATGTAATCTGTTATAGGCAATATTAATTCCGCCCCAAGCGACATTGTTTCCAGCAACTTCAAATAATGATGGAATAAAAAATCTGTCAGTTGCAACAGCGCCGTTTTGCGAATTTCCATGAGGAAGAAGGACATTGTCGATTGTTGGGATGTGACCTCTTAGCAGTCCCAAAGTTTGATTAATCTGAGCCCTTGCGTTCGAGTTGGCATATGCTGTCCCCGATGCTTGTTGAGCCGAATTTCTGAAAGGGCTTGTTGCAAGGACATAAATAGCGTCAGTTGTGTGATGAACAACTCTGAAATTAAGGGTTGAAAATTGTCTTAAACAATTCGATGTGACCGCACCCACCGTCGCTGGCCCAACCGTTGGAAACATTCTGAAAACATGATTTCTGTGTCCCGCGTTGACCGAATTGATTAGTGGTGTCCAAACGTTGTAGTTAATCGACCCATTCGTGTTAATCAAAAAGTTCGGTGTGACTGGTGCATTCGCACTAACAGTCATGTTTCGACTAGGCGCGGTGTTCACTCCTAAAAACACCGCACCAATCGAAGCAACACAAAAGGCTAGCATTAACGTTAATGCTAGTAGAATTTTTGAGACTCTGCGTCTCGCCCAAATTGTGTTCATTTTCATCTTCGTTTTCATTTTCGTTCGTCTCCCAAGGGTCTGCGACCCTTTTGTGTTAGAACTTTGGCGAAACAGCTCATCCCGAGTTCTAACGCTTCCTTATTTTGCAACCGTCTCCCAATGGTTGCAACTTTTGGTTTTTCGCTTCGCCTGTCGTCTCCCGATGACATTTGAAGTTTTTTGTTTTTCACCAACTCTCTCCTACAAGGCGGTGAATGTTTTTTGTTTTTAAATGTGAACAAATATTTAATACGTTCATATTTATGATACAATTATATCATCCTATTCATATTTCGTCAAACTTTTTTCAAAAAATATACACTTTTTCTGCAAAAAAACTATATTTTTGTGGTGTTTTTTAATGTTTTTGACCAAATTGTTCATATTTTGTTAATATATGAACAAAAACGGAGTGATTTTGATAATTTTTAATGTTTTAATGGTTGATGATTTTTAATTAGCGAATTGTTATGAGTGACGGTGTTTGATGGTTCTCTCTTTGCGACTTGTCGCGGGGATAGTGCTTGTTGTTCAGAAATGCTGAAATTGTTGAGATTTTTTATTAACGACTAATTAATTTCTGGTTCATGAAAAATTCATAATAATTTTTTTGTTAAAATGTGTTGACAAACCATACAAAAATATGTTAGAGTAGAGTGTGATTTTGTTATCATTTGACATCTTCATTATTGTTGCACCAAAGATGAGCCCATGAGAGACTGGATGATTGAAGAAAATCATTAGTCTTTTTGTGTTTTTTTGATGGGTCAAAAAACGAATGTGCAAATAAAGACTAACATTAATGGATATTTGAGCATAATAAATATAGTCTTGTTATCATTATTATATTATATCATGCAGATAATATAAAAAAACAGTCCGCAAGGACTTTAAAATGCCTTCTTTAAACAAGGCGAAGGAGAAAAAAATGAAAAAACTAAAGTTTCTTTTAGTTGCAGTGGTAATGGTTGCTTTGATCGCAACGTCAGTCGTGATGCTGACAGCGTGTCGCAATTACTTCACTGTGACTTGGAACACGCCAACGGGTGTCACCATTACGGCAACTGTTGACGGGGATGCAATCACATCTGGTGATGAGGTTGCGCAGGGTAGCGATGTGACATTTGCTTTCACTGCACCTAGTGCGGGCTACCGCCTCAGAATAGTGACAACGAACATTAATGTTGTTCACACTTCTGCAGGAACATGGGTCATGGAAAATATCGTCACAAACAGAAGCGTGACTTTCACTGTTGAAAGCGTGCCGGTGACGGAAGTTAATCGTGGTGCATTAGCTGCTGCAATAACTGCTGCTGAGGGAAGAGAAGAAAATCTTTACACTCCTTCATCTTGGACACCTTTTGCTGCTGCTCTTGCAACTGCTCAAACGGTTTATGCAAATGCAAACGCAACTCAACCTCAAATCAATGAACAAGTCACTTTGCTCGGCAATGCAACAAACGCACTAGTTCTTCGCGCAAACAGAACTTATCTTGTTGCTGCAATTTTGGACGCTCAAGGCAGAGTGCAAGAGGACTACCTTCCTGCTTCATGGACAGCTTTCGTCGCTGCGAGAACTGCAATCATCAATGGCGCTATTGCAGTCAGAGATGACTTGAACGCAACTCAACAAGAAGTTGACTATCAAATCGGCGAAATCGAGAGATTGACAGAAATTCTTGTTGAAATTTTCAACGAAACAACTTTCTGGTTCCATATCACGGCTCCGGGTTTCACTAATCCAAGAGTCAGCATCTTTGGAGGAGGAATCCCTTACACTGGTTGGTTGGGCTGGACTCCAGTCAGAGACGGAACAACAAACTGGTGGTCAGTCACTATTTTCAATATTACTGAGGACCATTATGTCAACGAAGTTAACATGTGGAATGATCCTTATGTTGTTTTCGCTGGATTCCCACACAGAACTCAAATGCTAACTCGTGCTAACATCGAAACAGCAGATTGCGGAAACTATTTCTTTGAACTTCTTGCTTTTGATAACGGCGCTTATGCTTTTCAATTGAGAAACATTGAAAGCAAAACAGACATTTCTGCTCCATTGAACCACAACTTGACTCTTTGGGTCTACACTCATGATGCTAGTGGTTGGGACGAAATGGTTGGAAACATGTGGGGAAGAGGAACTGAACACCACCGCAACAATCCACAATGGTTGGCTTTCAGATTCACTCAATATGAAAACACTAACTGGTGGTCAGTGACTTTCACAAACCATTTTGAATTTCTTGCTATTGGCGGACTTTCTGTTTGGAGAGCATATCCAGCTTATAGCATTGATGGAATTCAATTGAGAACTCCAGTTATTTATCCTCCAGCTCCGAGTGCTTGGAGAAATGGCGAATTCTTCTTTGAATTGCTTCCAAACAACCACGGTGCTTATAACTACAGACTGAACCCAATCTCTGACAGAGATGCTATCGCTGAAACTTATGCAGTTAATGCAATTCCAGAAATCGTAATGGGCTTTGGCGCGACTGGTGGTGCAGTAATTTCAAGGGCTCATTCTGGAAGAGAGTGGACTGGTGCTATTAATGCAGCTAATCGTGAGCCGATTGTTGCTGGCTCATTCGTTCGCTTGACTGCTACTCCGATTGTTGGACACAGACTCAACATGGTCAACAATGCGGTTCAATGGTATTTTAGAGACTGGACTGGAGTAGGATTCGCTCCTGCATGGCAAGTTATTAATGCAGCGATGATTGAGCAATGGGGTTTTGTTATTAGTGGAACTAATCTTGAGTTCACAATGCCAGCACTTGCTCCAATTGCTGATAATCCAGTTCTTGAGCGTCAATTCAGAGTTCAAGTCGTCCGCGACACAGCTCTTGACACTCTTGTCAGTGGTGTTCGCGAACAACGCGCTCCGTCGACTGCTTTCTATGAAAACACGACTCACACTATTTCTGGAAACAATCTTGACATCACTGTTAATCCACTTGCAACTCAAATTGCGGTTAATTTCAACAGAGTGGCGGGACTTCTTGGCTACAACTTCAGAATCGTTTCTGGCACGACAACTCTTCGTGCTTATGAAGTGAGAGACAGAGTTGATGGCGAAGCAACTATCAGAGAATTCAGAAGATTTGGTGCTGCTGAGGATGCTCCATGGTCGACAACTCGTCCAGTCCTTGCCGCATTTGTCTATGATGGCTATTTTGGAAATGACTTCTATGTTGTTGTTGGTGCAGCTCTCAACAGAACTTTGAGACTTGAATTCCATGGACACAACATGAGCTTTGCTGTTGTTAATATCAACATCGAGGTTTATGGAATGAGAAATTTGACTTTCAACCAACCAGCGGGCGCGACTGTCACTGCGCAAGTTGGCGAAAACGCGATCACAACTGGCGGGATGGTTGAAAATGAATCAGATGTTGTTTTTAACTGGACTGTTGCTGGGGAATATTTGCCTCATCACCAAATGAGAATCACTGTCGCTGGACTTGACGCGGTTTATGTTGCGCTTAGTGCTGGAACATGGACTTTGGTCGATGTCACTGCTCACACTGCGGTTGAATTCTTCGTTGAAACAAGAATTCTTTTGAGCATTGACAACGAAATTGAAGCAGAATTCCCAGATTTCGCATTCAGAATTGAAGCAAGAACATTTGGCGGTGCAGTTGTTGGCGCTCCTTTGGTTCACGGCAATCGTGTTCCAGATGCACCAAGACTCTATGTCGTTCTTCTTAACTACTGGATGTTTGACACTATTTGTGATATTGCTTTCACAGTCAATGGACAACAATTCTTTGCGCAATACATGCCGGGACAAGGCGAGCCTTGCCCAACTTGCGGAGAGAGCACTCCAGCTAACCCGATGTGTGACAACCATGTCTGGGGTGGAGTTGCTTCTGGAACACATGAAGTCAGAATTAATATCAATGAAAATTGGACTGCTCTTAACATGACAATTGGTCTTGCTGAGTTTGATGGTTTTGTTGCTGACGTTTGGTCGTTCATGGCTCAACCTTTTGAAACAAGAAACTTCAGAGCAACGACTGCTGAATTTGGCACAATCAATGTGACATTTGAAGGCGCTGAGAGAGTTGTTTTTGAGGTTGAAGGCGACAATGCAATCGAACTTGAACTTTGTCATTGCAGCAGAATCGTTCTTGATGAAGCTTTCTTCGACGTTTTGTTCGACGGTGATGTTGACTTTGCTGACATCGTTGATGCTACTATTTTTGAAGACTGGAATGATGGAATAGTAATGGTTTTGACTGTCTATCTTGAAAATGGTGATGAAATTGAATTTGTTTTCAGTGAAATTGAAAGATTCCTCGTTGCTGAAACAAGAGGGTGGCCACAAGGAAATCCACCGGGTGGAGTATTCACAAGCGGAAATATCCTTATCAACTTTGGTTTCGACAATGATGGCAATGTAATTAATATTGTCATTGTTGTTGCTGATGAATATATGTATGAAGCAGACTTCAGCTGGATGGTTGGAGGAGCAGTCAGAATCGAAAGAGCTTTCTTTGAAAGAATCGGACACGCAGACGTTGAAACTTTTGACATAGTCAGAACAACAACTCATGCTGATGGTTGGACAAACGGTTTCAATCTTGTGATCACTAACACTGAAGGTGACACAACAACTCTTGCTTTTGTTGGCGGAGATGGAAGTGATATTCCTCCTCCAGCTCCATGGGATTTCGTTGCTGTTGGAGATTTGCTTGAATGGCTTTATGGAGATGACGATGCGAGCTTTGTTTCAACTGGTTCGCTAGACATTGAAGTCACGTTGGACGTTGAAGATGGTTATGTTGATTGTTATTGGTGTGATGGCACTGGTTACACTGATTGCTATATGGGACCGGGATGCGATTCAAGTTGTCACAGATGTAGTGGAACGGATATTCTTGAGTGCATGTTCTGTGGTGGTTCTGGTGAAGTCTACTCTGGACTGACACATCTTGTTTTTGATATTGATGGAGACAACTTTGAATTCCTTGTTAATCCATGGGATGTTTCTATTCAAATCACTCGTGAATTCCTTGAAGCTCTTGAAATTGCTGACTATGAGGACGTGACAAGAGTCTACTTCAACGTGGGAGTTGTTTCTGGCACACCAACTTTGATCATTGCAATTTATGTGGGTGACGATTTCGACAGCCAAATCGAACTTGAGTTCACTGGAGATTTTCAACCAGAGCAAAACTATTTCACTAGTGAAATTTTTGGAGTTTGGTCATTGGAAGTATCATTCTCTGCAGAACATGGAGGACATTATATTCAATGGTTCAATGGTTTGGGATTCGGGGACGGTATCTCTCTCATTGTTGGAGAACTCTTTGATATTGAAATCTTTGAGGTGCAAATTGATTTGGTTGAGTTTGAAATCTCTTTTCCAATTGCTTTCTTTAGAGCAATTGGAATCACGGAAACTATCACTGACGTTTTCTTCTATGGAATGAGCGGAGGTTTCTGGTTGGATATTATGTTGGAAGACTCTTCAGAAATCAGCATTCTTTTCGGAGAAGACGATGTCACAAGCAATGGACCAGACTTTGAAACATTGATTTTTGAAGGTGATCTTGATGACGAATTAGTTATTCTTGCAATGCATTATGATGAAACGTTTGTGTTTCTAGTTTATTGTGAGATTGAAGGTGAAATCGCCTTTTATGGCACTTGGAACGAAGTTATTGATGGAATGTTCGCTTTCACATTTTTGAACGAGGATCTCTTTATTTCATTCATTGATGTGCCTTTCACTGTTGCAATGGTTATGGGAACAGTTATGGAATGTGACATTACTTATGAAGTAACTTTGGTTTTTCAAATTGTGAGTGAATATATGCTTGACATATTTACTATTGAGTTTGATTTGGTAGGAACTGTTTAGAACCAAAATAAACTAGTTCACAAAAACTAACTTAAAAAAAATTTAAAACAAAAAACCACCCCTTCCATTCAAGGGTGGTTTTTTGTCATTTTGTTTTTGTTAATTTCCATTGCTCAACGCCAACAATCGCCAAAGTATATTGTTTTGATGAGAGATTCACATGACAACAGTGCTGTTTTTCAGCAATTATTTCTAACACACAATGAAATTCAAAAAGGCTTGATTTTTGAAAATATTACCCATAACGAGAAAAATCTGTCACTCGCTGTCTTGTTTTAAGCACAACAAACAGACTCTTAAAAGTTTCCCCCAAATAATCTTGAAAACACAAGCAAAAAGAAACTGTGGAAATGTCACAAATTTTGACATTAAAAAAACACGCTCATTGTGAACAAATTTCAATAAAGTAGACAGTAGACAAAAAGAGACTCCTATGGTAGAATAGATACTATAGGAGTTTTTTAATAGGCAGGAAAAAAAGGAATGAAACACTATCCGTTGTGGTTTAGGAAGGAAGTGGTGAATAGGCACATTGAGGAAGGCGTGAGTGTTCCTTGATTGTGTTTGGAGTATGGATTAAATTCAACACAAATAAAAAAACTGGTGTCAGTGGCAACGAAAATATGGGCTACTAAAAGAGATAGGAGAGCATATCCAGCTTATAACATTGACTGGAAAGAAGAAAAGACGCCCGAAATCCGATGGGATTGAGTCGCTTGAGTAGAAGGTCAAGCGACTTGAGATGGAGAATGCACTTTTAAAAAAATTCAACGAGTTGTTGAGGGAAGAAGAAACCAAAAGAAAGTGATTTTTAGAACCATTCGTTTGTTTAGCGACTCGTATTCAGTTTCTTCAATGTGTGAATATTTTGAGGTTAGCAAAAGTGGCTACTGCAAATTTTTGCATAGAAAGCAAGACAAAGACGAAGATTTGAGGGCAAAAATCGAAGAGATTCAAACGAAAGTCAAATCAAGATATGGTTATCGTAGAATGCAAATTGCCCCAAAAAGAAGCATGGATTGGTGAAAAATCATAAAAGAGTGCTTAGGATTATGAAAAAATATGGACTACTTAGCAAAATTAGGCGAAAATATATTTATCAGAAAGGGTCGGCTTGCTTTCATAAATACGAGAATATTTTGAATCAAAATTTTAAAGCCGATGGGACAAATCAAAAATGGACAACCGATATTTCCTACATAATCACGCCGCAGGAACGTTTGTGATTGGTTGAGCAATGGAAATTAACAAAAACAAAATGACAAAAAACCACCCTTGAATGGAAAGGGTGGTTTTTTATTTTGAATTTTTTTAAATAAGTTTTTGTGGACTAGTTTATTTTGGTTTTAAACAATTTCTACCAAATCAAACTCAAGCGTTGCTAAAGATATCTATGATGGTTTTGCTGTTGCCCACAAATACTCAACTACGCACGACATTAAACTCGTTGGCGACACCATTAGGCTTGCTGTCAAATCTCAAAACACGCAAGGAACTGTTCAGCACTCAGACCAAGGCTTTCAATACACTTTTCATCTCTACACCCTAAAACGCCGATTATTCGTGAGCAATACAAGGCTACGGCGTAAAAATTATTTTTTAGGGGGGGGCTCCCCTCTCTCATGAGAGAGGGATGCTTTGCCGTGCAACCAGCTCTACTCATCTAACTACTAACCATAGCAAGTATGATAAGGTGTCTCTTTTTCTCTCACTTTTCTCCCGTATTCGCCCTATTTTAGCCCTAATAAAAAGATACAAAATATTTTCAAAAAATTGCTGCAAATCGTTTGACTATTCTACACTTCCAATCTCTAAAACAAACTAACGGCAAAAAACGGCATCACTTCATCAATGTCACGCAAAGCAACACCGCTCAATAATGCCCCAACTGAAAAGTTTTTTCTCTGCATTCAAAAC
The DNA here is from genome assembly GCA_009787685.1 of Bacillota bacterium. Taxonomy (GTDB): domain Bacteria; phylum Bacillota; class Clostridia; order Christensenellales; family Pumilibacteraceae; genus WRAY01. The sequence goes on along the minus strand of WQSV01000005.1, from coordinate 7,443 downwards.
AGAGCGTATTTATCTCGACAAACCAAAAACAATCCAAGAATCAAAAGAGTTGTGTGACGAATATATCGAATTCTACAACTTCGAAAGAATCATACTCAAACACAAATCACCGCACGAAAAAAGAACCAACGCCAAAATCAAAAATCTCTCTAGTGGGCTAGCCTACTAGAGAGATTAGATTAACCAACTAATTAACAATTACTATCATAGTCTTTCTTTAAGTCTTTCTTTTTCTTGTCCTCTTGTTAGGGTTAGGACTAAATTTTCGAGTGTTTTTTTGTGGGAGGGCTTTCGATTTTTTAGGGGTTTAGGGCGAGTAGGCAGTTGTAGCAAGTATAGCATGCTTCGCAATATTCCGGGTAGTAAGGTTCTTGGGTTATCCATGTGTTCATGAAGATGAAGACGAGGAGGAAGTAGATTAGTATTCCCGACATGTCTTTGAGGACGGTGATGATTGGAGCTGCTCCCGCGGCTTGGTCGAGTTTTAGTTTGACTAAGAGGAAGGGGATTAAGAAGCCGATGATTGCGGCTATTGTTGAGGTTAGAGTGATTGCAAGGCCTACTGCGAGTCCGAGTATTGCCATGTCAGAGGCGAAGTGTCCCCAGAGTGTTGCGACGATTCCTGCGAGGGCGCCAATGACTGCGCCGATTGAGAGTCCCATTCCGACTTCGCGGAGGAGGTGTTTGCCGAACCTTTTGGTGTCGACTTGACCGAGGGCTGTTCCGCGAACGAAAATAGTTGTTGATTGGTTTCCAACAGAGCCACCGACATCCATGATTAGTGGGATGAAGAATGCGACCATGACGATGGACTCAAGAATGTCTTCAAAAAAGCCCATTACGAATCCGAGTCCGAGTCCGCCTGCGAGTGAGATGAAAAGGAATGGCAGGCGAACTTTCCAAACTGCCCAAATGCTTCCGCGCACAAGGGCTTCGCTTCGGTTGGTTTCTTTGCTTGTGATGTTTGCAAGGCCCGCTTGATTATAGATATCTTCGGTTGCTTCGTGTTGAAGGATGTCGACCGCGTCATCAATTGTGATTATTCCCACGATTTTGTCTTCTGTGTCAACGACAGGAATTGCAAGAAGGTCATATTCTTTTAGAGCTTCCGCTGCTTCTTCTTGGTGAGTTCCAGTGTAGACCTTGACAACTGTTGTGGTCATTATTTCTTCAATCAGAGAAGAGGGGTCGGAGATGAGTAGTTTTCGGAGAGTGACGACACCCTCTAGTTTTTTTGTTTCGTCCGTGACATAAAGGGTGTAGATAGTTTCTTTGTCTTCGTCTTTTGCTTGTTGGCGAACTTTTTGGAGGGCTTCGTCTGCTGTCATTTTTCCACGAAGAGAGATGAATTCGGGAGTCATTATTCTTCCCGCGGTTTCTTCGTCATAGCCCATTAGCATATTTGTCATCTTTCTGTCTTCGGGCGAGAGCATGGCTATGAATTTTTTCGCAACGCTTGCTGGAAGTTCTTCCAAAAGTTGAACTCTGTCATCAGGGTCAAGTTCTTCAATGAATTCGATTGTTTCTGAGTCTGCAAAACTCTCAAGAAGTTCTTTTTGGATTGTTGTGTCGAGTTGTTCAAAGACAAACAACGCTTGGTCTTTGTGGAGCAATCGAAAAAATATTGCTTTTTGCTTATAGGACAATTCACCAATGATATATAACAGTTCGACGTCTTTTAGTCCGCCGATAACAGATTTGATTGTTTTGATGTCTTTCTCACGAATGTATTCAACAAGCACATCAAGTTCATCGTTGACAACAACGCCTTCGTCATCAATTTCCTCTTCGTCTTTTTCTTCAAGAGGAAGAGATTCTTCATTAAGCTCCTCGTCTTTTTCTTTTTCTTCGTTCATGATAAGTGTCTCCTTTGCGCCATCGACGCTTTATTTACCAGTGTTTAGACACAATCAATCAAGGCAAAAGAGAATTTGAATTTTTCAATTGCTTTGAATTGTTGTGTTTTCTTCAGTTTTCTACTACCGCTAGGGTCGTCCATTCTTTTTTGCCTCCTTTGGGTCGTTGACCCGCTTGTTGTCAAAAAAAATCCTCATCGCACACACGGCGACAAGGAATCAAGCACAACAAATACTAGTGCAAAACTCAAAGAATCACCGTTTCAAGCTTTAGCTTTGAAAGGCGGTGAAGTTGCATTAGATTAGGCCTTGAAAGTCGACCTAAACTGCTAACCAGCGCACAGTGTCTCCACTGTTTTGCGGCAGCAACCCGTATCCTTTCAGTAGCCTCACCTACCGAATGAATTAATTTTAACATCAACAGTATATTCAAATCAGAAAGAAATGTCAATTGTTTTCAAGTCAAAATTAAAAGTTTTTAGCAAGCAACAAACAAATCTTGCAAAAAATAGTTTTTCAAAAGATATGTAAAGATTGCGTATAAAATTGTAAAAAGTGTTTTTTAAAGCTAAATTTTCCTTTACTATATTTGATGAAAGAGGTAATCTTTGATTGAGCCACAATGGCAAGGAGAAAGGATTTCATGAAAAAAATAAAATATATTTCAATAATTGCGGTGATGTTGATGATAATTTTGTCAATCTTTGTGATTGCATCATGTCGTGAAGATGCGACTAGAACAGGAATAACAGTGTCTTTTAATCCGCCATTGTCGTCACTACCTCATGACACTACTCATGCGAATTTGCTTCCTCATTTGACAGTGGTTGCAAACTATGACGATGACACAACGGTGTCGATAGTTCCTTTGGAGTCCATGTTGAGCGGTGTTTTAATGGCGGGGCAATCTAACACAATCATTGTGGCTGTTGGGGCGCATTCTGCAAGTTTTAATGTTTCTCTTAATTCAGTTCCAATAACAAGACAAAATCAAGAGGGTGTGACTGTTGCTATTTTGGGTTGGAAATTTGGTGAGAAAGCAAACACTCCAACAATTGAGGGAACTGTCCAAGATGGAGCAGATGTCACATTTGAGTTCAGTGCAACTGAGTCTTTCACAACTATTCTTGAAAATTCTCCAACGACTGTTGGGACATGGTTTGTCAGAGCCCACTTATCTCAAACTGCGAACTTCAATGCTTTCACAACTCCTGTTGTTAAGTTTGTTGTTGCAGAAGTGGTCAGAACTGGAATAAGTGCAACTTTGTGTCTTGAATACTTAGAAGAGAGAAATATTTCAATAGATGCTTTTGATTCTCATCCGAGGTTCGCGCATGGAGCAACGCTTGAAGATGTTTTGCCTTTTGTTAGGATTGTTGCAGCCAACAGTGATGGGTCAACAGAGATTGTTGTTCCAACTCTTGAAATGTTGTCGATTGAGGGAGGAATTCATCATCTTCGACTCAATCAAATTGTTGTTAGAGTTGGCGAATTTGTTTGCGAAGTGAGAGTGAGGGTTGAGAGTCCTCCAGCAAGAGTGGGAATAAGTGTTGAATTTGCAGAGAGTGTGACAATGGCACATGATGCTGTTCCTGCGGATTTAGTTGAACACATTACCATCACGGCTCACTACAATTATGGGAACGATGTTAATGTTGCTCCTCAACTAAATATGATTCACGCAACAGGTGGAGTTTTGGTTGCTGGACGCGATAATTCAATTGTTGTCACTGTCAACACATTTGCAAGAACAATTTTTGTTCCAGTTGCACCGTTGCCAATAAGAGAGAGTATTTCTGTTGAGTTCTTTTTTGATGGTTCTGTGCCACATAATGCGACTATGTCAAGCTTGATTCCTTATGTTAGGGTGATTGCAGTTTATAGAGATTTTTTCAACAACACAATCACAATCACTATTCATTGTTTTGCCCAAAGCATTAGCTCTTTGACACTTGATAATCTTTCTGGAATTCTTGCTCCAAACACAACAAACACAGTTACTGTTACTATTAATGGATTGTCTGACACTTTTGAAGTCGAAATGGATGAGGTTGAAAGAATCAGAAAATCATTGACTGTGACTTTTGCTCATCCATCAAGCACTCTTCCAATGGGGACGACTTTGTCAAATTTGATTGATTATTTGACAGTTTATGCTAACTACACGGACAACACATCTGACAGAATTACTATTGAAGTGGGAATGCTTAGTGGAAAGTTGTTTTCGGGAGTTGAAAACACAATTACTATCACAATAGGTTCGTTGATTGAAATTTTCGTTGTGGTAATTGAGCCAGAAGTAGCAGTTGATGCAAATACTTTTGTTGGAATGTCGATGGCGACTAATCATGCTATTGCGGTGACGCAAGAGGGAAATGTTTATGTTTGGGGAAACAACAATAATGGGCAGTTAGGTTTTGGGTATTATGCTTATCTCCGTCCAGACAGAGACAACAGAAACATTCCAACACGCCTTGAATTCTTTAATGCTCGCAATGTTGTTCAAGTTGTTGCGGGAGGGAACAATTTGTCGCTTGTGAGAACGAGTGAAGGGTTTGTTTATGCATGGGGAAATGGCTCAAATGGCGCAACTGGACAAGGAAACACAAGCATTCAAAATGTTCCGTCAAGAGTGAGGATCAATGGGACGACTTATTTGAGTGGTGTTGGATATATTGCTGCGGGCAGTTCATTTGCGATGGCAATTACGACTGGCGGATATCTTTATTCTTGGGGGAGTAATGCCAGTGGGCAACAAGCGCAATCAACAGCTAATAACTTGTTTGCAACAAGAGTAAGACTAGATGAAATGACCTATTTGAGCAGTGTGACTTTAATTGCGGCGGGACAAAACCATGCGATGGCGGTTTCAAATGGATATCTCTACACTTGGGGGAGCAACAGCAACGGTTTGCTTGGAAGAGGTCATGCAGATGCGATTGTGGCAACAAGGCATATTCCAACAAGAGTTGAAAATCTTTTTAATATTATCTCAATTTCAGCTCATGACCATTCAATGGCGGTTGCAAATGGAATTTTGAATCAGGGCTATGTTTATACTTGGGGAGGAAACGGCTCGGGAATATTGGGACATGGACACACCAGCAATATTCTGGAAAACAATTCACCAAGAAGAGTTGAAGCGATGGGTGGGGGTGCGACTCTTGTTAGTGCGGGAAGCATTTCCATGGCAGTGGCAGGTGGAAATCTCTACACTTGGGGGGCGATGGGTGGCTCTAGATTGGGCCGTCCTTTGGGCGATGAATTCGCTGTCGCTTTTCTACCGGGAAGAGTTTTGGGGTTGAGCAATGTTGGTTTTGTTGCTGCGGGAAGAGGTGCGAATCGCGGGATGGCGATCGGGAACAATAATAATCTCTATGTCTGGGGAACGGGCGGGGCGGGCATTGGCCTCGGTCAGACAGTGAACACGAATGTGGTGGCTCCAACTATGATTGGAAGACCGAATAGTCAATAATAATCAAACAAAAAACGACTTTCTCAACCAAACAAAAGAGAAAGTCGTTTTTTTAAATTTTGTTTGACAAGCAAAAAACGCTTGCAAAAGGTTTTTTTTTTTGTTATAATATTTGAGATTGTGTGGATTTTTCTGCACGATGTTATTAAAAACGGAGGCAAAGAAAAGACGAATGAACAAATACGAGGTTTTATACATCCTTAAAACTGGACTTGAGCAAAAGGTCTATGATGAACTAGCGGACAAGTATTCTGCGGTCGTCACAAGTGAAAAAGGCGAAGTGGAAAGTGTCAACAAGTGGGGCACTAGAAAATTTGCATATCCTATTGACTACAAAAAAGACGGTTACTATGTTTTGATGACTTTTTCTGCGGAACCAAAAGTGGCTCATGAAATGGAACGCAGATTTAGAATTGACGAAAATGTTGTCAGATTCATGACAATTGCAATCTAATTTTATTTAAGGAGATTTAAGCAAATGAATAAATGTTTTTTAATTGGAAATCTAACAAGAGACCCAGAATTGACTTCAACGCAGGGCGGAATCAGTGTTTGTAAATTTACTATTGCAGTAAACAGACGCTACACTAACTCAGCGGGAGAGAGAGAAGCGGATTTTATTAATATTATCGCGTGGAGAGAACTCGCGGACAATTGTGCGAGATTTTTGGCGAAAGGAAAAAAAGTCGCGGTTATGGGAGCGCTTCAAATTAGAACTTTTGATGGACAAGATGGAGTGAAAAGATATTTTACTGAAATTGTTGCGGACGAAGTTCAATTCCTTAGCCCATCTGACGGAACAAGAAGAGATGTCGAGGGAATGAAAGAAGAGAATTCAAACAACAACAGCCAAAAGAAAAGTGCGGATGAGCTAAAGCCACTTGATGATGACAGCTTGCCGTTCTAACTCATTTAATGCAGAATGCAAAATGCAGAATGAAAATCAAAAAATTTAACAACTATTATGCATTATGCATTATGCATTATGCATTAAACAAGGAATATCATGGAAAATATTGAAGAAAAAGTTGAAGCGGTTGAAACTGCTCCAAAAGCAGAAAAACCTGCGAAAGTAGAAAAAGCGGAAAAAACAGAACATCCACTGGCTCAAAAGTATGACAACATGGATGAAAAAGCTCCGCCAAAAAAATCAAAAAAAGCACCAAAGAAAAAGGTGTGTCCATTCTGCACAGAGAAAGGCAGAGTGATTGATTACAAAGAAGCGCAAAAACTTAAGCGCTACATCACAGAAAAAGGAAAAATCATTCCACGTCGTTCAAATGGACTTTGCGCTCTTCATCAAAGAGAAGTTGCTCAAGCGATTAAACGCGCAAGAACTATGGCATTGCTTCCTTTCAAAGCGGAATAATCTAGTTTCAGAGTTCTAAAAATCAATTAGCTTTTTAAAAGGGTATTAAATCAAAGAGATTTCTTTTTGGTTTGATGCCCTTTTTAATAATTTGCAACTAAGCAATTGCCAAGCATATTCAATGCTCCTGTCGGAGAGTTCTAGTAAAAGAAGTCTCCCACAAAAGCATCAAAGATGCTTGACAAGGGTCTTCGACCCTCTTGACGCTGAATGCTAGTTCAAGCAGAACCAGACAGAACAGTTGAAAACAGTTGACAAGGGCTTTCAGCCCATTTGTGAGAGATTGCTTTTACGAGAACTTCTCCAAGGGGCATCAAAGATGCTTGATAACCTTCGGTTGATTTGTGAGCATGAGTTTGAATCTATTATTTTTTCTCACAAAGGTATTGAAGATACTTGACAAAAGACAAGATATTTTGTTATAGTGTTGATGTTAAGAATATAATATAAGGATATTAAAAAGTTTCGAGCTGTAGCGCAGTTGGTAGCGTACTACTTTAGGGAAGTAGGGGTCGTGGGTTCAAATCCCGCCAGTTCGACCACGAATTAATTGAATATTCCACAAAAAAGGAGACAAAACTATGAGAGGAAGAAGACCGAATGGCGGATTTAGAAGTTCGTCCCCGAGACCGAGAGCGGTTACTCCAAGGACAGTTGCACCAAGAGCGCCAGTTAACAATGCGCAAAGAAGGCGCAGAAGGAGAATCGCAACAGCGGCTGCGGTGGGAGTTGGTGTCGGAGTT
>WQSV01000004.1 GCA_009787685.1 Bacillota bacterium | reverse complement strand
AAAGAATAGTGAATAGTGAATTAAATTTATGTTTTCAATTCTTGAAAAATAATTTGACAATCATTATTAATTATTCACTATTCACTAAATAAAAAACAATGAAAATAGAAGGAAGAAATGCTGTCTACGAAGCATTGAAAAGCGACTCAACAATCGACAGGCTTGTTGTTCAACGTGCATTAAAAGACCCTGCGAGTCAAAACATTATCAATCTTGCCAGAGATAAGGGTGTCAAGATTAATTTTGTCGACAAAGATGCACTCGACAGAGAAAGCATAACAAAGCGCCATCAAGGTTTTATTTGTTCAGTCACAGACTTCAAATATGCTGATTTTGACGAACTCAAAAATATTTGCACTTCAAAGAAAAAGCCGATTTTGATTTTGGATGGAATCGAGGACCCTCACAATCTCGGAAGCATCATTAGGGTCGCTGAGTGTGCTGGTTGCGCAGGAATTGTTATCGGTCGTCATCGTCAAGCAAGTATTAATGAAACGGTCATCAAGGTTGCTCAAGGTGCCGCATCTCATGTCAAAGTTGCAAGAGTGACGAACATCAATTCAGCAATTGACGAGTGCAAACATGACTTTATCACGGTCTATGCAGCGGAACTTGGTGGAGAAAATATCTACAAAACGACTTTTAATCACCCATGTGCAATAGTCATCGGCGGAGAAGGAAAAGGTGTCAAGCGTTTGACAAAAGAAAAATGTGATGCAGTTCTCTCGATTCCAATGCGCGGGAAACTCAACTCCTTGAACGCATCAGTTGCTGCAGGGATTGTTGTTTTTGAAGTGTTGAGAGGACTAGGAAAGTAATTTTTTTCAAAGGAACTTAGTATAATTAGTGTAGAAAGTGGATTTAATGATAAAATTAATTGACTTTAAATCTACTTTCCATTTTTAACTCTTCACACTCCAAACTCCCTAAAAACTGTTGAAAGGGTCTTCGACCCTCTTGACGGAGAGTGCTAGTTCAAGCAGAATCCGATAAAGCAGTCGAAGACTGTTGACAGTGGTCTTCGACCATCTTGACGGAGAGTGCAAATATATGCAGAACCCGACAGAACAGTCGAACACTGTTGAAAAGGGCTTTCAGCCCGTCTGTGAGAGATTGCTATTACGAGAGAATTCTCCAACAAAGGCACCAAAGATGCTTGATAAGGGTCTTCGACCCCTCTGTTGGGATGTTTTCATGTAAAAACAATCTCCGACAAGAGTGTGGAAAACACTTGCAGAGGTCTTTGGCATTCTTGACGCTGAACGCGAATACAAGCCAGAACCCGATAGAACAGTTGAAAACTGTTGACAGTGGTCTTTGACAGTGTGCCCAATGGAAGAATCTGACAAATTAAGTTGAAACCCTTGACAGCACTTATTCAATATTTCATCATTATTCCATCATTTTTATGTTAACAACTTTAAAAAGAGTATTATTAAAAAGCAATCCTATGCAACTATCACACACACGGCGGTTAGTCTACACCGCTGTGTTTGTTGCTTTAGGCGTCTTGATTCCTTTCGCGTTTCACACTGTTTTAGCAGGGCCTATTTTTTTGCCAATGCATATTCCAGTTCTGCTTGCTGGCATTTTGCTCGGCCCTCTATCGGGAGTAGTCGTTGGATTTTTGTCCCCACTCATCTCCTCTGCAACAGGAATGCCAACTTTTTTTATGCTTCCAATCATGATGGCACAACTCGCCACAACGGGATTCGTTTCGGGATTTTTGTCAAAAAGACTTCGTCTCTCTGTCTTTATTTCTCTGCCAACCGCAATGTTAGTCGGTCGCCTTGTTTTTGTTGCAATGTTTTATTTTGTGACGAATGCATTTGGATTCACTGTTCCAAGCATCAGCCCACTACTCAACGCAAACACTGTCTGGGCGTTTCTTTTTGTTATCGGCTGGCCCGGAATTGCGATTCAACTACTCATGATTCCACTTGTTGTCAAGAGCGTTGAAATGGGAAATTTTTCACTTATGCAAAGCAAAAACACAAAACTAATCAACACCGCCTCCTCAATGATACACCAAAAATCAGCAACCTTTGTTCTCATCAAAGACAGAAAAATCCAACTTTCCAAAATGGAAATTGGAGTCAAAAGTGCTTTAAAGCTCTACAAAAGCGACCCCTCTCTGCTAAGCAACGCAATTATTGTTGACAAAGTTGTTGGAAAAGCGGCTGCGATGATTTTCATCTTGGGAAAAATAAAATTCATTCATGCCCACGTTTTGTCGCATGATGCGAAAGAATTTCTCATCGAACACAACATTCCTTTCTCATTTGAAAAAGTTGTTTCAAATATCAAAAATCGAACTCATGATGACATTTGTCCACTAGAAAAAGCAGTCCTCAACGAAGACTGCCCAGAAAAAGGACTTCTTAAAATCGAAACAAAAATTGAGGAATTGATGAGAACTAAGAGTTAAAAGTAGAGCTTTATCACTCAAAGTGTGAAGAGTGAAGTTAAAATAAAGTTAATTTTATCTTTCACTTCACCCCAATAAAACTCCACACTCCACTCTAATAAAACCCTACTCAACATTCAACGCCAAGTGAACCAACTTGCCACCCTTTTTTGCGATTGATATTTCATCAAATCCAACTTTCGTTCCTTCGAACAAAATCACTTTTCCATTTGAATCAACAATGTCTTTTTTCAGCAACTTGTCAAGCAAGTATTTAAAATGATTCGGTTGAAATTCTGGTTCGGGCTCTTTTTCAACAATAACCCTTTGCGGAACACTAATTTTTCCCTCGTCCGAAATCGCAACCTTTTGCTCCACGATTCCGCTTGGAATAGCGACCCCTTTTTGTGAAGGGGTCTTTTTTATCACCATTTTTTTTCCTGTGTCGTTAATAATAAGAACGCCTTCCGATCTATTCAAAATCATATTCGGCTTCAATTCTTTCTTCTCTCCATCTTTTTCAATTTCAATCATGGCAACAGCACCGCCATCCCCCAACTGAACATCTCGAACACGCCCCAAAAATATTCCGTCTTGATTAAAGCACTCGGAATTGATTGGATTCTTCGCCCCCAAAGCATCAATTTGCCAAAATGGCTTCAAGCTTGAAGGATTCATGACAGCAAGAGCATCTGCATCAAGATTTTTAACAAACCTCAACTGAACAAACCTCTCGCTCATCTCGTCTCCCTCTTCATTCAAAACTTTCAGCATCTTAGTCTTCGACAATCTCTCGTCAAAAACAACATCCAAAACAACACCCTCAATTTCAGCACTCTGAAGGCTTACCACTCTTTTTCCAATAATAGCACTAATTTTTAGCATTAAGTAACTCTCCTCTGGTATCAATGTCTAAACTATATATTCATATGAAACAGATTGTCCTTTAATGCCTTAACAAACCACAAATTAAAAATAGAATCATCTTATGACCCGATTCTATTTTGCAATTTTTAAAAGTTCTTTATAAATTTCGACCATAGCCAAAGTGTCGAGATGACAATACTTCAAGAGATTTTTGCGAATTCTTTTTCTTTCTTTTTTGTCTCTTTTTTCAAGTGTTGCATACGCAAGACTCGCCGCCATCCCACCTTTGATGTCTTCATTTTTGCGATAGTCAAGTTCGGGGTGGTTTGGAAAAAGTGCGGGAAGAACGCTTTTAATTGAAAATTTTCCTTCCATCTCTTTGTTGTAATAGTATCCATTTTGAAAAACATCAAGAAGGTCGACAACTCTATCCGCCATCTCATAAAGCTTTTCCCTCAAATGTGGAAATGCTTTTGCCATGTCTTTGATGCTTCGTATTTCACTGTTTTTACTATATGCCACTATGGAACCACCGTCGCTTTTAATGTCTTTTGAGAGTCTTTCTGCGAGTTTTTTCCATTCCCTTTTGTTTTCTTTGGCCAAAAATTCTTTGTGCTTCAGTTTTCCTCCTTCTTTTTTTAAGATGTGGAGCGAATACTGAAAAGTGATTTGTTGAAACGGTTTTTCGCCGTCGTATTTTGGAATAGTGCTTGAATAGGTTTCAAAATCCAGAAAATAGATTGGAAATTTTAATTGTGACAAAAATCCTGCTATTCCATCTCTGTCGACATGCGGATTCAAATTGTCAAGAACAGTGTCAACCTGTCTTCTTTGCATATCCGTCAATTCAATTTCATTTTTTCGAATGTCTTCAAACGAAACAATGCCATTGCGATAGTTCAAAAACTTCTCAACTCCACCCATTTTGTAGACATTAAAAATGTTATTTTCGGGCAAATGTTTTGAGCAATGCGAGTAAAAAGAGCAAGGATATGGTGAAGAACAACTCTCATTTAAATCAATATTTGGCTCTTCTTTTGAGTCAACCACCTCCTTTGCGGTCGTCAAATTTTTCTCTACCTCTTCAAAAAATGGATCTATTGTTTCGGTTATATCTTCAATGTTAAAAAGTTTTTTTGCATCAATTTCCCCAGATTTAACATATTTGTTGTTGATAGCAACAAGATGACATTTATTGATTCTCAATCCACACAGTTGTGCAACATATTTCTGAAACGCAATGTCATGAAAATACACTGGTATTCGTCTTGTCGAAGTTTTGACCTCCATAATATCCCATGTTCCATCAAAATTATTCTTCAAAATATCAACAGTGCAATAAAAACCCTTTTCACTAAAAGTCGCTTCTGCAATAGCAGGAACATTTTTTTCAATAAGCCCTCTCGTTTTTTCACGCATCACTGCTATATCATTCCACCCGTCCTCTTTCAAGATTTTTGAATCGACCACTCCCTCAATCAAACCGTGCGCTCTTTTTGCCGCGCCACTACTCATTTCAAACAAAACATCCATTCCATCATCAAGCTCACTCGCTAGATATGGCTTGTGAGTTTTGAGCCAAAACTGCCTTTGGCAAATAATAAATGAGGTGTATTTGTTTTTTGAAATGTGTTGCATTTATTTTTCAATTATAACACAAAAAAAACTTAAACACAAATGTTTGAATGGGTTTGAAACTTGACGAGTGGAATTGACATTATTATTATTTTCATTCATTCCAAACTCCAACCTTATCGCCCTTTTTATCAAAATCACTTGACAAGGGCTTTCAGCCCTTCTGTGAGAGATTGTTTTTACTAAAACTTCTCCGACAGAGGCATAAAAGATGCTTCACAAGGGTCTTCGACCCCTTTGACGGAGAAGTGCAAGTGCAAGCAGAACCAGACAGAACAGTCGAAGACTGTTGACAAGGGTCTTCGACCCCTCTGTTGGAGAAGTTGTAGAGGCAGTTTCCGACAAAACTGTTGAAAACAGTTCAAAAGGGTCTTTGACCCTTTTGACGGATATGCGACTATTAGCAATTTCCGTCAAGAGGGCTTTAGTCCCTCTTGACGAATGTTTCTTCTGTATGGAATTCTCCGATAAAGGCATCCTAGATGCTTGACGATGGCTTGCTGATGTGATAAACTTTTCTCATGAAACTAATAATAGGTCTTGGAAACCCCGGCTCAAAATATGAACGAACTTATCACAACTTAGGCTTTATGGCAATTGATGCTCTTTGCATTGAGTGTGGACTCACAAAAGGAAAAAACAAAGCTTCTTCCGTTGTCTTTGAAACTTTTATTAATGATGAAAAAGTGGTTTTTGCAAAACCACAAACTTTTATGAACCGTTCCGGAAGTGCGGTGTCCTCCCTCATGAACAAATACGGCGCGGAGAATGAAGACCTCATCATTATCTATGACGACATTGACTTGGAACTTGGAAAAGTTCGAATCAGAGACTTAGGCAGCGCGGGCACTCACAACGGCATGCGTGACATCATCTCTTTCATCGACAGCGAAGACATCAAAAGAATACGTATCGGAGTCGGACGACCCCCAGCAAACATAGAACTCAAAGACTTCGTCTTGATGAACATCAAAAGCAACGAAATCCCAACATTCCGAGACGCAATGAACGAAGTCGTTGACCATATTTTGGGAAAATAGGGTGTGGAAGTTTTCAACTTTAATTCCATTTGAATTAATTCTTCGCAGTCTTTACTCACCCTGACACCTCGCAGTCTTATCACGAGCAGGACTTCATTGTGACATTTATTGCCCTCCCCCTCCCCACACACATCCCATTCTCTATTCCCGTATTCCCACCACAAACAAGTGAACACACACCATAGACTCACCGAATTACTAGACGCAATCCGAGACAAAAAAAATATCTCGGCTATTTGCAGTGGAGTAGGCGAGAGAACTTTCCTTTTTCATAAATGCCTAGACTATGTCAAAAAAAATTCTAGCACTCACTGTTTTCCTGCAATTTATGTTTGTTCTGATCTTCCATCAGCTCAAAGAGCATTCCATCAATTAAAATCCTTTCATCCTAAAACTTTCTTTTTGCCACCAAAAAATGATGTCCTTACCTATATTGAACACAAAAGCCTTGACATTGAATTTGACAGACTCGAGACTATGTCAAACGCCTTAAAAAATTCAAATTCGCTAATCGTCACGACAGTCAGCGCACTGACAGAGTTCTTTCCAAAAAGAGCCGTTTTTTTGAATTCTTCATTTGTTCTTTCAACAGTAAATGAAAGTGAAAAGTTAAAGACAAAGAGTGGAGATGCGAATAATTTAACAATATCTCCACTCTTTAATTTCCACCCCCCTCTCTTTTTTCCGAAATCTCTTGAAGAGATTACTGCTCTTCTTCACCAAATCGGCTATAAACGAGTTGAGCAAGTGTCCTCTCACGGCACTTTTAGTGTTCGTGGCGACATTATTGATATTTTCATCATTGGAGAACAAAACGGAACAAGGATTGAATTTTTCGGCGACGATATTGAAACAATGAAATTTTTTGATCCCGAAACTCACACAACTATTGAAACAATTTCAAGCATCACAGTTATTCCAGCAACCGACTTTTTGGTTTGTCAAAGTGACGACCCTAATCATTTAACAACATCTTCTCTCTCAAAAAAGTTCGCTCTTCCTCATTCCGAGCGAACTCAATCCATCCTCTCTTCCATTGATTTTCTTCTTGAACACAACCCCTCTTCTCCAGCTCTGTCTTGGCTTTTGCCACTTGTTCCTCATAACAATTTTTTTGAGTTTTTCTCTCCCTCTCTCGTTGTCTATGACGATGCAAAGCAGTGTCATGACTCTCTTTCTTCCCACCTCAGCGAACATCAAAATCGCTTCAAAACCCTTTTTGAAAAGGGTGAGGTTTATCATGAACTTGAAGTGTCCTCGACACTTTTGAATAAAAACACCACTCCTTTTAACCAGCTCAAAAACATTCAAAAAATTGCCTTTCATTCGACTTTGACTCAAAATCGTTTTTTTGAGCCAGAAGCACTTTTGAATTTTAGAACAAGTCATGTCCCGCTCTACAATCACAATTTCGCCGAACTAAAAAAAGATCTCGAAAATTTCAAAGACTATTCCGTGACTATTTGTTGCGGAAACGAAGTTTTAAAAGACAAACTGACCGCCTTGTTTTCAACCCTCAACCCTCAAACTTCAATGCCTAATAGCTCTGAGAGCAAAAGGATTGGTCAAATTGCAAAGGAGACTATTCGTTCCCCGTTGTTGGACTTCGGGCAAAATAGCGAGCAGTCAGTGAACACTCCCGCAGATGATACCTCAAAAAACAAAAAAAATTCTAACAACCATTGCGCGTTGAGACTTGAGGGCTGTGGGTTGAAAATAATCTCCGATTCTATCCCCGAATCCGTTCATCTTCCCGATGAAAAAATCATTCTCATATCAACAACCGCCCTCACCGGCAAAAAAGGAGAAAAGCAAAAACGCAAGACTCAAAAGGAGTATTTTGAACCCGAAGTCGGCTCCCATGTTGTCCATGACATTCATGGTGTTGGTTTTTTTGAAAAAGTAGTTCGCCTTGAATATGATGGTGCGTCTAGAGACTATTTTCTCATTCTCTACAAAAACAATGACAAACTTTATGTCCCAATCGAAAATGCCACAAGCCTTTCAAAATTCATTGGTGGTGGAGATATTGTCGACAAAGAATCCATCCCCCTCAACAAAATCGGTGGACAAGATTTTGAAAATCAAAAAGAAAAAGTCCGCAAAAAAGTCAAAGAACTTGCTTTCAACCTTGCTCATCTTTATGCAAAACGCGAACAATCCGTTGCCCACAAATACAGCGAAAACGACAGTTTCTTTGATGATTTTTGTCTCAAGTTCCCTTATGTCGAAACACCCTGCCAATTGCAAGCGTCAGAAGAATGTCTAGGCGATTTAACAAGCGGAAAAGTGATGGATAGGCTCCTTTGCGGTGACGTTGGATATGGAAAAACTGAAGTTGCGTTTCGAGTGGCATTCAAAGTCGCAACCGAAGGAAAACAAGTCGCACTCGTTTGCCCAACAACAATTCTTGCACGCCAACACTTTCATTCAGCCGTCACAAGGCTCGGTGAATTCGGAGTTCGAATTGCCCTTCTTTCTCGAATGAATTCAACAAAAGAAACAACGGCAATACTCGAAAAACTTGAAAATGGTGACATCGACATGGTGGTCGGAACTCATCGTGTGCTGTCCCCCGACGTCAAGTTCAAAGACCTTGGCTTGCTTGTCCTTGACGAAGAGCAACGTTTTGGGGTCGAAAGCAAAGAAAAACTCAAAACCCTCAAAGCAAACATCAATGTTCTTTCGATGTCGGCAACACCTATCCCTCGAACACTCCACATGTCACTCTCAGGCATTCGAGATTTGTCAACACTTGAAACTCCGCCAAGGGAGAGAAAAAGTGTTCAGACCTATGTCACGGGCTACAATGACTCTCTTATTATTGACGCGGTCACTCGTGAAGTAAACCGCAACGGTCAAGTATTCGTGGTCTACAACAATGTTTGCAAAATGGACGCATTTGAATCAAAAATTCAAAAACTCTTCCCCAATTTGGGAATAACAAGAGTTCATGGAAAAATGCAACCAAAAGAGCAAGAATACGCTCTCCGAACTTTTGTGGATGGAAAAACTCAAATACTCCTCACAACAACTATCATTGAAAACGGAATTGACATGCCAAGAGTCAACACCATCATCGTCATAAACTCGCAAAATTTTGGACTGTCTCAACTCTATCAGTTGAAAGGTCGTGTCGGAAGAACCCCTCTCCAAGGCTATGCCTATTTCACTTTTGACGAGGAGCAGCTGATGACAGAGACTGCAACAAAAAGACTTGAAGCTCTGACTCAACACACTGACCTTGGCTCTGGTTATCATATTGCAATGCAAGATCTCGCAATTCGTGGGGCGGGAAATATTTTGGGAGCAGAGCAAAGCGGACACATGGCAAAAGTTGGCTATGAAATGTATACCCGTCTTCTCTCTCAAGCTGTTCGAGAAATGACTGGTGAAGTGGACAACGATTTTGTCATGAAAAAAGAAGTCAAAGTCTTCACCGATTTCAATGCATTCGTCCCCGACGACTATATCACTGACGAAGAATGGAAAAGAAAAACCTATATGCGAATTTCAAGAATCTCAACTGTCGATGAAAGAAAACGTCTACTCCTTGATCTTGAGGACATCTATGGTAAAGTTCCCGAACCACTTTCAAACTTGATATCAGTCGCCCTAATTAAAAATCTTTCACAAAAACTAAATGTCATCTCCGTTTATCTCAACAAATTCAAAACCACACTAGTATTTGAAAAAGTCTCCGACATTCCAAGTGGATTTAATCCAAAAGATGTCCGCCTTGACCCAACCAAAGGCGAAATGAAATTTGTCGACCGAAAAGCCTTGATGAGATTTTTGTTGGGAGTGAATTAGTATTAAAAAAAAGCGCTTGTTGCAAAAGAATTCCAAAATCACCACAACAAAAAGCATTGGCAAAATGAGAAAATATGTGCTATTATTAAAGAAAAAACAACAAATATGAGGATGATAAAAAAATGAAAAAACGAATTTTAAAATTGATTTTGGTTGCGATTTTGGCAATGACTTTTGCAGTGCCGATGGTGGGATGTGACTCTTATGAAACGGGCTATGCTTGGAGTGAAGACTCTTTCTCGTTGACGGTTGAAGCAAGCGCCACTGAGGCGCGAATTGGAGATGAACTTGAATTCACTGCAACATTCAAAAACTTGAGCGGACGCAATCTTCGAGTGGCGTTGCGCTATCCTAGTTTTTTAAATGGGCGCATGTCCACAGTGACTGTTTTTGGAGAGAACTATGAAATCAATCGAAACCGCAACTCACTAAGTCGTGATGAAGTCATCGTGGAAACATGGAGGTTTGTTGTGACGGAAAATATGCTTCTTCGACCAAATTGCGCTAATTCGGCGAGATATCCTTACGACTATCCTCCACGATGTGAATATTGCCAACAATCCAACACATTTTATCAAGGCGAATGCAATTAGTAATGGTAAATGCAGTTTGGAAGCATGTCGATGTGAAGAGCCGCCTTTTGGAATTTTTACAGTATTTGTTTCTTTTTATAACAGAAGAATCGTTCCGCCATTTATGGGGGGAGCTGGCCCTGCTGATGTTGAAATAGGCAGGCATATTAGAATCAACATTATCAAGTAATATAAAAGAGTAGTTGCAAAAATTATTGTTTTCATATAATAACTGCAACAACAGCATCATGAATTCAAAGGAGAAAAACAAAAATGAAAACTAAAAGAAAAATAACGGGATTAATGATAGTCGTTTTAGCAATAATTTCAACAAGTTTATTTAGTTTTTTTGGATGTTCGGCGAGAAATCTTAATGAGGATGATTTTCGGTTGACACTTGAGGTGAGTCAAACAGAAGCACGAGTTGGTGACGTGATTGTTGTGACTGCGACTTTTGAGAACTTGAGTGGGAGGGATATTCCAGTTAGAACAAGGCTACACGGATTAGATTATTTTGGAAATGTTAACAACGTTTTGCAAATTGTTGCTTGGACTGAACGAACTGAATGGATATACATTACTTTACCAGGTAGACCTCCTAGAACAATATTTCAAAAAGATGCTTTTATAAAAATTCAAAGAACATTTGTAATAAGAGAACAAGAGAATTACATTGTCCAAGCAAACGCTATTCTTAATAATAGAAATTATATGAGAATACAAAAAGAAATAAGTATAACCATATGTATTTAGTTTTTTTGGTGTTTTTGGGTGTTCGGCAAGAACTCTGAGTGATGATGATTTTAGATTGACGTTTGAAGTTAGTCAAACAGAAGCACAAGTTGGCGATACTATTGTTGTGACAGCAACTTTTGAGAATTTGAGTGGGAGGAGATTGAGGGTTCAGGGGCATTCGCCACCTATAACAAATTTAAGGCAAATGATATCAATTGCTGTAATCTCAGAAAACTGTGACAGACTAGATTGGTGGTTTTTCGCAGTTGCAGGTCCAATTAGAAGAGTGACATTGAGAAGAGGTGCTATTATAGAAGTGCGAAAAGAATTCATTGCTCGTGAAGAGGGAAATTTTATAGCTTATGCAATGAGTTCATTTAGTATAGGCAGAGCGACGCACACGGACAGAATAAGAAATGAAGAAAGAAGAGTTAGAATAGGGAGAGTATCAGAAGATGTAAGAATTAAAATACAAGGAGAAAATAATAATGAAAACTAAAGTTATGGTGTCAACTTTGTCTACAATCACCCTACCAAGCAAAGTATACAATAAAACAAAATTATGGTATGATAATACCATAATTTTTAGGAGGCTTAAAGAAAAATGAAGAAAAAGATATTAAGTGCTATAATTATAGTAATAGCCATTACTGGACTAATTCTATTTGTTGGCTGTAGCAATTGGCAAGACTACGTGTTTCAAGACGGTGACTTTCTGTTGGAAGTAACATTAAATAAGGATACTGCATCTGTGGGCGATGTTGTTGAAATTACCGCAATTCTCACAAATAAGAGTGGGCAAACTTTACCTGTTGTTTTATCGAATGGAATACCTAGAGATGGAAGAAATAGATTTGAGGGGTCTATTGTTTCTGGGTTAACTTTTTTAGAAGAGTATAGAGGAGGTTTATTATCTGATATGCATTCAGGAACAAGGCGAGTAAGGTTGAGGGATGGAGAAAGTATCAGTGTAAAAAGAAAGCATGAAATTATAGTTTTAGAAATGGAGGATTCTTATTATATAACTCGCTTTGCGGGGGCAGTTGCTCGATTTAGCGTAGGCAGAGAGTCGGGGGATTCTATTTTCATAAAAAGTAATAATGTAGTTGAAATAACTATTATTTAAGGAGAAAAAATATGCAAAATACAAAAAAGAAAAACAAAATTATAATTATCACACTTTTAGTGTTGTTAGTTTCGCTTGTCATGATATTTTTGTTAGTTTCGAGAACTAATATACAGCAAGCTTTTGCGATGGAAGAATATTACTCTATTGAAGAAAAAGAAAATTTTTTTATAGTAGAACACTATGATGGAATTGAACCAATGTTCTCTGGTCATATTATTCGTGGAGGCGAGAGAGCGAGTCGCGCGGATCTAGACTGGTTTACTATTGGGATAAATGTAGTATGTAATTATACTGGGGATTTTGGCATCTTAACAAATGAACATAATGTTGAGAATCGCACAATATATCGAGGCGGAGCGGGTGCTTTTGGAAGAACAATCGGCTCTGCTAGAAGAAGTTGCCCTGATTATGATGCGGCTTTTATTCCATTTGAAAATCAAAACAATTGGGCACCGACTCCTTTTGCAAGGTATGGTGGAAATTTTTTTGGAAACATTAGTATGGGAGTGGAAAGCCTAATTATTGAAGGATTGCCTGTTAAAAGAATCGGCATAACAACTGGAATTTCAATGGGAACTATAAGTAGACAATAAAACAAAATTATGGTATGATAATACCAACCTTAAGGAGGGTTAAAATAAAATGAAAACTATGAAGAAAATTAATTTAGCAACATTGATATTATCTTGCTTGAGTAGTGTTTTTTCATTAATATGGCTGTTTTTTTTGAATTTTAGAATGTTGGCAACAACACCATTTATAAGTTTTTTGCTAAATGCATTAGGGATAGTAATAATTTTTTGTAGTGTTATTATTATTTTTTTAGCAGTAGTTGATTTTATGAAAAACTACAAATGGACTATTATTGTTATATTAGTTTTAATCCTGCTAATAATTATTTCAAAAATAGGAATGGGAATAATTTTGTCAAATCTTTTTTGGCCTTTTAATTGGCTCTCTTTTTTGGTGCCGAGTATCCTTGTTTATGCGACAATAATTATTCTTTTTATCATTAAAAGTCACAAAAAATCAAACAAACAAAATTTTTTAAAAAAAGGAGATTCAAATAATAATGAAACAAATGAAAACTAAAGTTATGGTGTCAACATTAATCGCAATGCTAATTATTGTTGTAGGCGCATTTTTTGCTCTAACTACTACTACGAGACATACCTTGGCGATGTCTTGCGAAAATGAAAAGAGTTATTTATCCAGTTGCTACATTGTGGAAATTGATTATATTAACGAGGAACATAATTTTGTCCAAACAATGTCCTCAAGGCGGACGGTCTTTGGCGGAGATTTGGTTCGGCGCCGAAATTTTTTTGGTTTTGTTGTAGATAGTGGCACAATAACAATAAATGCAATGTGCAATGAAACAAGAGAGATGGGTGTTTTGACCGCAAGGCATGTGTTGCAAGACTATTTTAGAGCGTATGCTCGTCAAGATTATAGCAACATATTTATAGGGAGAAGCACTTCGGCACATCGAGATATGACTACAGACTCTGCCTTTGTTCCTTTTAGATATCAAGATAATTGGAATGTCACACCCAATGTTAGATATGGAAACACCACTTTTACTAATATTAGATTGGGGACTGAGGAATTGATAGTGCGAGCTTATAATGAAGGCTTGCCAACAATGAAAATAGGACTAACAACAGGCATTACTTATGGAATAATTGCACATCCCCATCATGATGCAGTTCAAACTGGGAGTATTTTTTGGGGATGTAGTGGGACTATGATGTATTATAATACAATTCTGTTACAAAGTTATGGGTCTCCGGGAGATAGCGGCGGGCCAGTCTTTATTGTTGAAAATGGATTTTATTATCTTGTAGGCATGATAATTGGCGGTAGCCCTACTACCGATGCTACATGGGTTGTTCGAATTACAAAGATAATGGAAAATCTAAATATAACTCCTATCACAAACGACAACTATCATGGTATTCAAATACTCCGTTATGGACAATTTAACAACATCGGAACTAACTTACATAGAACTTACCGGCTTTGCCTCATCTGCATCGTTACTATCAGGCAATCTCACTATTCCTTCAATAATTAACGGAAGAAATTTAACACGAATCGGCAGCTCTGCCTTTGCAAATCAACCTCATTTGACAAGCATAAATTTACCAGAAGGCTTGCAAACCATAGGAAATTCTGCATTTGCGAACTCTGGAGTTATGAATGTGCATATTCCCTCCACTATCACGCACATTGGGGATTGGGCATTTGGGTGGGCAAGTTCTCTTCAAACGGTTCATATTGGAACGAATAGTCAGCTTCAGCACATTGGTTCTCATGCTTTTCATGGAAGTCCTGTTCGTTCCATTTTCATCCCTCATGGAGTTTTAGATTTTGCGTGGGGGTATGGCATGAATTGGCTTGAGGGTATTTATGTTCCGGAGAATCATGTCGCGTTTTATTCTCGGAATGGTATTCTCTACAATCGAATGGCAGATGGCAATTTTTCGTTTCGACACATTCCAAATTTTGTTTCTGGAAATATTGAGATTCCATATGGCGTGACGACTATTCCGCGAGAGTTTCGCAATCGTGAGGGGATTCGCCAAGTAACGATTCCGTCATCGTAGTAAGCGTGAATGGTGATGCTTTCGGTGGGATGCGAGCTGACATTGAGATTGTGTTGCATTTGAATAGTCATTTGAACTTGTTTGGACTTCACGAAAGGGTGACGGGCGTTGTTTTGCCGGATGGGCTAATGAGCGTGCCAAGCGGTGCTTTTCAAGGGACGACAAGACTAAGAAGTATCTATATTCCCGACTCTGTAACGGAAATTGGAGAAAATGCATTTTGCAATTCTGGACTTGAAAATCTGACTATTTCTTCCAATATCCACTATATATCCGAAAGCGCATTTTTTAGAGCCAACTCGAATCTCTTGATAACATGGCATTTCAACCCTCAGCTGGATTCGACAGGTTTCTTGAGGTTTGTTGAGAGAGTCTTTGTTCCGCATGAAACGACTGAAATTCTGCCATTTGCTTTTGCAGGAGCGACAAGGTTGAGAGCAATATATATTCCAAACACTGTGAATTTCATTGGAGCTTTTGCGTTCTATGGCACGACGAACCTTGAAGAGGTCACTATTCCGAGTTCGGTCACAAACATCGGCATTTCAGCGTTTGCGAATTCTGGAGTTCAAGTTGTCAATTTTATCACGGGAGCATGGAAGTCTTTTTTGAGCGATTCTGTGTTTGAAAGAGCAAAGAATTTGGTTGCAGTCAACAATATTTCAGAGAGAATGGAACGGATTGGGTCACGAGCGTTTTCGCAAACCTACAGTTTGGAAAGCATCACAATCAATGAGAGAGTGTGGGTGATAGGATATCGAGCGTTTCAATATTCTGGAATTAGAAGCATATACTTTGCGGACACAAGCAATTTGATGATAATGGACAGAAGACTGGAAACAATAGGCGATTTCGCCTTTGCCAACACTTCTTTGAGCAATATCATTATTCCACAATCCGTGACAAGAATCGGAGCAGGCGCGTTCTATGGCTGGAGCCCGAACCAAACCATCTTCATCTCGGGAAGAGAATATGCCCCGGGTGGATTCTGGACATATGAATGGGACGAACTTTGGAGCGGGGACGCAACGGTTGTGTTTTGGCCGAATATTGACAGACCGATTGTTGGTTCGCCAGTGCCACCAAATCACACCCGAGTTCATTTCTACAATTCGCATGGGTGGACAAATCCAGCAGCGCATGCTTGGAGAAGAAATCTTTTCGGAACATATGATTATTTGCTGGGAAGTTGGGGCTCTCCTCAGCAAACGATGACAAGAAATTTGGGGAGCAATTGGTGGTTTGTTGATGTTATGATTTGGCAAGGCGGTGGATTCAATATCATTATTTACTGCCGAGAAAATGGTTCTGTCAAAAGAACAGGGCAACATTGGATTCAAATCGGAAGCGAGAAGTTTATAGTTTCGGTTCAGCCTCACGTTAGTTTGTTGCATTTGTCTTTTGATATCCACACGACAACCCGAGTGTATTTCTACAACTCTAACCCCAAACTATGGCTCCAACCAAGAGCGCACGCATGGAACTATCACAACTATCGAATAACTGGTTCCTTCAACTCACCAGCTCAAAACATGACCCAAGTTGAAGGAACAAACTTTTGGTTCATCGACATCCCAATGAACGCAGAAACAAGTCCGTTTATGCTAATGTTGCACATCGGCAGATGCTCATGTTGTGGCGGAAAATATGACTACCAAAACAGAATCTACTCATGGTTCATTGAAAACACTATGTTGTTGCATATTTGGGGGGGATCTTAAAAACACATTAACACACAGCAACAAAAACAAAAAGACTATCATCAGTAAGACGATAGTCTTTTTTTGAGTAGAAAACTCTTGGCAAGGGTCTTCGACCCATCTGTTGGAGAATTTCTTGTAAAAGTAATTTCTCACAAAAGTATCAAAGATACTTGACAAGAGTCTTCGACCCCTTTGTGGAGATGTCTCTAATAATAGCAATCTCCCACAAAAGTATCGAAGATACTTGATAAGGGTCTTTGATCCTCTTGACGGAGAGTGCTAGTTCAAGCAGAACCTGACAAAGCAGTCGAAGACTGTTGACAAGGGTCTTCGACCCTCTTGACGCTGAACGCGAATACAAGCCAGAACCCGACAGAACAGTTGAAAACTGTTGACAAATCATCAACCGCTAATCTTCACAATTTCTGTCGCCACCTTTTCGCAAAAGGTTTTGTCGTGTTCGACGAAAATCATTGTTGGTTTGTTTTCAATGAGCATTTCCTCAATTTGAATTCTTGAGAGAATATCAACATAATTTAATGCTTCATCCCAAACATAGAGATGTGCTTTTTCTGCAAGGCTTTTTGCGATGAGGACTTTCTTTTTTTGTCCAGCACTAAAATCTTTCATATCTTTTTCGAACTGATTTTCTGAAAAATCCAACTTGTGAAGGAGCATTCGAAAATGAGTTTCATCGACACCCTCTTCTCTTGCATAGTCCCTCAAATTGCCTTTTAAATGCGAAGCATCTTGCGGAACGAACGAAATTTTCAGTCTACTTCCAATATTGACATTTCCCGAATGAGGAATTTTTTGTCCCATGATTAGTTTCAAAACACTGCTTTTTCCGCTTCCATTAACACCCTCTAATGCAATTCTCTGTCCTCTCTCAATAGAGATGTTGAACCCTTTCAAAACTTTTTTTTCTCCAAATATTATTGCAACATCCGCCATTGAAATCAACCTTTCTGCAAAATATTTCTCGGTTTCAATTTTTATTGAGTCAGCACGTTCAATATTTTTTAATAGTTTCGACTTTTCTTCAATTGAGTCGTTTTGTCTTTTTTCAATCGCCTTGCTTCTCTTCATCATGCTCGCCGACTTTGCTCCAACAAACCCTCTGTCGACTGGACCACTTCCAAACTTTGAACTCTCGACTTTATCTGACCACCTTGCCGTCCTCTCGCTTGCCTTTTTCAATCTCGTTATTTCACTCTCCAGCTTTCGGTTTTCTGCCATCTCAAACGCATCTCTCTTTTCTTTCTCTCTTAACCATGTTGAAAAATTTCCGCTAATTATCTCAATATTTTCCTTATTAATTGAAAGAATATGACTAACGCATTCGTCCAAAAACGCTCTATCATGGGAAACCAAAATGAACCCTTTTTTTCCTTTGAGATACTTTGCCAAAATCTCTCTCCCAACAATATCCAAATGATTTGTCGGCTCATCAATCAAGAGAAAGTTATTCTCATTCAAAAAAAGTCCCGCGAGTAGGATCTTTGTTTTTTCTCCTCCACTAAGAGTTAAGTATTGTCTCCACAAAATGTCTTCATCAATACTAAGGAGCGAAAACTCTTTTTGAATTTGCCAAATTTCCGCGCTCGGTGCAACTTCATTCAATATTTCAACAACAAGATTGTCCTCATTCTTCACTTCCATTGGAAAATAGTCAAACTTAACGCTTTTAGAAATCACCCCATTATATTCCAAATCACCCTTCAAAAGTTTCAAAAAAGTGGTCTTACCCCGACCATTGCGTCCGCAAAAACCAAGTCTCCAATCGGTGTCGATTGAAAACGAAACTTTGTCAAATATTTTATCAGAACTGCCCTCATAGGCAAATGTTAATTTTTGAATATTAATAAGAGACATTTTTAAAATTATTGGATATTGAATATATGTTGTCAAGTATCTTCGATACTTTTGTGAGAAATTACTTTTACAAGAAATTCTCCGACAAGAGGGTCGAAGACCCATGTCAAGTATTTTGAGTCAACGACAGAAATTTCTCATTAGTCAGTTTTTTGTAAAACATGACAGATTTCGACTCAAAAAGTAATGTCAAGTGTCTTCAATACTTTTGTGAGAAATTGTTTTTACAAGAAATTCTCCAACAGAGGGGTCGAAGACCCTTGTCAAGGGTCTTTGTTACTTTTGTTAAGACTTTTTTGTTATTGCAATCACGTTAAGACAAACCAACCGAAGGTTGTCAAATTTATTTTCTATCCTCAACTATTCAATATCTTATTCAACCTGTGTCTTAGTCCGCTTTTTGAAATTCCAAGCATGCCCGCAAGCTCTTCATAGCTTGCACTTGGGTTTTTTTCGCGTGCTTCTGCTACTTCTTTGAGTTTTTCATCCAAAGTGTCAAAAACACCTCTTTCTTGAAGTTTTTTTATTGCTTCAATCTGCTCATGAGACGAGACTAGGCTTTTGTTGATGTTTGAAACGTCATAATTTGAAAGACGATTCGCTTTCGCCCTAACATTTTTCAAAACAGTTATTTCATGAAGAGAAAGAACCGCTTTCGGAGCGCCAAGTGCAGCAAGAGCGTCCGTCACCTTTTCTGCCCCTTTGACATAAACAACGAATTTATTTTGATGAATTATTTTTTTCGCTTCAACCCCGAACTTGTCCATTGCTCTAACAATATCGTCCGCCATCTCCTCTTCATGAACTTTGAACTCAAGATGATAGCCATGCGAAATCGAAATTGAACCTGTCCACAAAAAAGTAGCACTCAAAAAAGCCTTTTCTTTTGAACGAGCAGAGTTCGCAATCGAGCGAATTAATTCAGTCTTTACTATGTTTGTTAAACTCATATTAGTGAATAGTGAATAGTTGTTATTCACTAGTTTTCCTAAACTCAGGAGCTTGACCAAAGTTCGCAATCAACTCTTTCGGCAAACCCATCCTTTCGATTCGTTCGAGTCCAACGGAAAAATCTCCAACCCTATCTGCCGAGTGTGCATCACTGTTGATAACAAATTTAACCCCCTCGCTTGCTATTGTTTCAATCTCGCTGTCAGTCAAAACTATTCTTTTTCCATTTAACTCAATAAAAGTTCCAAAATGTTTCGCCGCTCTTGCAACCTCTTTGACATCTGACTTTATTCCCAAGTTCAAATGAGACACTATGCTTATTGGATAGTTTTCAATCATCTTGACATAAGCATTAGTGTTTTTCGCAACCATTCTGCTTGAACTTAACCCAAAAAGATTCGGCCAGAAAAATCCAAAATGGTCTCCCAATTTCCAAGTTCGAACAAACTTGTGATAACCGCAAACAATGATGTCCAGCTTACTCCAATCTTCCTCTCTGACATCAACTCTTCCATCACACCCCATCAAATTCGCTTCAACACCGAGTAGTATTTTTAAATCGGGAAACTTTTTTTGAACCTCTTTCCTCTCTTTCCAAACCTCATCAAAAAACTTTTTTCGCTTCACTCGAAAGAGCATATGCGAAAATCCGTGGTCTGTTATTGCAATTTCTTTCAGCCCTTTTTCCACTGCAACCCTGCAGTTTTCTTCTAATGTCCCCGTTCCATGTGAATGAACAGTGTGAGTGTGATAATCTCCAAATAATAACATTTCTTTGAAATTTTATTTAGTGAGTAGTTGTTATTAAAATTTTTTGACTTTGCCTATCGCAACATTAATAATTTTTTTAACCTGCACTATTCACTGCCTAAATAAATTCTATTTCTTCCTCGAGTTCAAACCCAAACTCTTCCTTAACTCTTGCTTTTATTGTTTTGATTAGATCTTTGACGGCTTTGGCTGAAGCGAAACCTGTGTTCAAAATAAAATTTGCATGAACCCTTGACACTTCCGCTCCATCAATTGAAAGCCCTTTTAATCCAGCATTGTCTATGTAATACCCCGCTGGCTTTTCTCCCCCTTTAAAAACACTCCCCGCACTTGCCCCAACAGGTTGGGTCTTTCTTCGAAACTCCCGATATTTTGTCATCTTCAAAGAAATTTCCATCTTGTTTGATGAAGTTCCTCTGATTGCAACCCGAAGAATAACGTCTCTCTCGCAACCATTGTGCCTTGACTTAAAAAAACTATTCCGATATTCAAAACCACACTCTTCATTCGTTAATCTCACGATTTCGCCATTCCTCAAAACTTCAACAAACTCAACAACATCTTTCATTGACGAGCAGTGAGCCCCCGCATTCATGAAAACCGCCCCACCCATAGTTCCGGGAATTCCTTCTGCAAATTCGAGTCCAGACAATGACTTGTCAAGAAAAAATCGTGCAACATGAGAAAGCCGAGTTCCGCTGTCAAAAACATAGGTCTTTGAGTTTGGAGTTGACACCAAATTAATTTTGTCTTCCACTCCAGATTTCACACTCCACTCTTCACACTCAGAAATATTGTTGGTTCTATTAATCAAAACAACGCCCTCAATTCCATCATCGCTGACCAAAACATTGCTCCCTCCTCCCAAAATTTTAATATTTTCGTATTTTTTGACGCATTCAACGATTGCATCAACAGAATAACACTCAATGAGCATCTCTGCTTTCCCGCCAATTTTAAAGGTGGTGTAGTTCTTTAGTTTTGCATTCGTTTTGATTAGATAGTCATTATTCATTTATTATACTCCTTTTTTTTCATCAAGTCAAGTAATTATGTATGCCATATATTGGCGAATAGTGAATACTAATAGTGAATAGTTTATCGTCAAAGGTTTTCAGTATTTTGGTTTAAATTTTAAAAATTAATTTTTCATGCATTCTTCGCTATTCACTATTCACCACAAAATCTCTTTACAAACATTGAAAAATGTGCTATGCTAAACTCAGTCAAAAGAAACTCAAAGAAAAACTATGGAACTTTATGAAGCTCACAAGTTAATAATCAATGCAAAAGCAATCATGCACATTGATGGAAAAATGATTGTTCCTCGTGCGGAAACCCAAAGCGTGCTTGCCCTTCTTGGAAGGCATAGTTTTGAGATGATTTCTCATCTTTTCAAAAAAGAAAGTTCAAACCGCGAAGACTACACCAACCTTTTGACTTTTCTCAATATTTTGCGGTTTCATGCACTCTCTCCAAAAATTGATTCTTTTGACCTCAACGCTCTGCAATCACTCCACAAAAAGCTTTTCCACCACATCAAAGGTGCTGGGATTATTCGAAAAAACAACAAAGAACTCGCAAGCGCATCATGCATAGACTTTAAGCTTCTTCCTGCATCATTGCGCTCATTCTTTTCCCACATGAACAAACTTGCAACTCGCTCCGCTCCATCAGAAAAAAGAGTTCAACCCTTTTCTCAAAAAAATTCCCCAACGCTCGCAAAAAACGACTTCGCAACACTTCTTGCAAGCCTCTACAGAGAGTTTTTAATTCTCTCTCCATTTATTGTTGGAAACACCATAGTTGCAAAAGTCTTCTTTGAGTTTTTCGCAAACTCTCACAAATTCTCAATTGAATATAACAAAGTGCGTGCGAAAGAATTCAACGAAGCCGAAGTCGCAGCAATTGTTGCGGATGATGCAAAGCCCCTCTTCAATGTTTTTTCAGAATGCCTAGTCCACCTCAGCGAAGGTTGCATATCTCACCAATATTCTCTTCCGCAAGGAATCGAATAGTCAGTGAATATTTGCTGTCAAAATGCTTGATTATTAATAACTCTAATCTTCACTGTTAACTGTTCACTATTAACAATTCACTTTAAATGACCACTCTTTCTCAAAAAATCTCCAACATTCTAAAAACTCTTCCTCACTCCGCTGGTGTCTATTTTTTCAAAAACTCTAGCGGTGAAATTCTTTATATTGGAAAGGCAAATAATCTTAAAAATCGTGTTTCATCCTATTTTAATTCTTCTGCAAAAAATGAGCGCCTAACGATTTTGGTTCAAAATATTGACACCATTGACTACATTCTTGCAATATCAGAAAAAAACGCTCTTTCACTTGAAGCGAACCTCGTTAAATTCCATCAACCAAAATTCAACATACTCCTAAAAGACGGAAAAAGCCCGCCCTACATTCGCATCAAGTTGACAGATGACTATCCCTCAGTTGAAATAACTCGAACAATCCGCAAAGACGGAGCAAAATATTTTGGACCTTACTTCGGTGGAGTTCGTGTTAATGATGTTGTTAACATCCTAAAAAGTGCCTATAAAGTTCGAACTTGCACCAAAACCGTTTTCAAAAGTGCAAAAAGAGAATGTCTTGATTATCACATTAACCTTTGCTTCGGCACTTGTCAAAACCGAATTTCAAAAGAAGAATACCACGAAAACCTCAGCCATGCAATCGCCTTTCTGAGAGGAAAAGACAGAACAGCTCATGACACTATTTTTCAAAAAATGATGGATGCTGCGGACAAAGAAGAATTCGAACGTGCAATGTCTTATAAAGAACAACTCGCGACTTTAGAAAAATTGAAAGAACGTGAACTCACCGACCTCATCGGAGAGAGTGGCGAAGTAAACCTCGATGCCTATTCAATTCAATCCGACGAACATCTCACCGTCATTTCTCAAGTCATCGTCAGAGGTGCAAAACTAATGGGAATCAACAACTACTCCTTTGAAACCTTAACAAACGATGGCGACGCCTTGATGAGTTTCATGACCCAATACTACTCAAAGAACCATGTGCTTCCAGAGGAAATTTTGATTGATGAAATGCACAATAGCTGTGAAAGTGATTTTGCCGAAAACACTAACACCCAAACAGCGAACGACGTCGCTCAAGATGCTCCAAACAACTTTCTTCTTGAGGATTTCCTCCAATCTCTCTCTTCTCGCAAAATAGAAATCGTCACTCCTCAAAAAGGAAAGAAAAAATCACTCGTCAAACTCGCTCGTGAAAACGCACTTGAACATCTTGAAAAAGGTCGAAACAAGGATGAAAGAGAACTCAACCGAACAACAAGAGCCGCCGATGACCTTGCAAAAATGCTTAAGATCTCTTCTGCAAAACGCATTGAATGCTATGATATTTCAAACATTTCCGGCTCTTTCAATGTCGCATCTCGTGTTGTCTTTGAAAATGGAGTGCCTAGCAAAAAATCATATCGTCACTACAAAATCAAAACAGTCGTTGGAGCAGATGATTTTGCGAGTATGGCGGAAGTGATTGCAAGAAGATTTCGCAATTCGGCAAACAATCATGGTGGAAGAGAAGAGTCTAGAATGAGAAGTGGAGATGAGGATAAAATTGATTTGACAACATTATTCCCACTCTCCAAAGACGAAGCCTTGCCAAGTCTTATCGTCATTGACGGCGGACGAGGTCAACTAAGCTCTGCTGTTGAGTCACTAAAAAAAGCGGGATTTGATGGTCTTAATATTATCGGCCTTGCAAAAAAAGAAGAGGAAATATATTTGCCAAACGAACCATTTCCGCTCAAGTTCGACCTCAAATCAAACGCAATGCTACTCCTCATTCGAATAAGAGATGAAGCCCACCGCTTTGCGCTAAAATATCACAAGAAATTACGGGAGAAGATTTAGTTAATATCGAACATTGAATAGTGAATAGTTATTGTAAAAAATTTTTTTACTCAACTCTAACTTATCACTATTCACTCTTCCATATTCACTATTCACTAAAAACCATGAAAAGAACAAGAAAAATATTAACCGACCCAACTCATATTGATGTTGACATTGATGAATTCGCAACCGAGCTTGACCTTGAAATTCTCTCCCGCGGAGACAAGGAGACAATCAAAATTTCGACAGTCAACATCTCTCGTCCGGGACTGCAGCTTGCTGGATTTTTTGAACACTTCGCATCAGAGCGTGTTCAAATTTTCGGTGAACAAGAATTCGCATATTTGAACACTTTGCCAAAATATGAGAGAAAACGTGCAATCGAAAATCTTTTCAAACACGATTTTCCATGCCTAATCCTGACATCAAAACTCGATGCTCACGAGGAAGTCATTGAAGCAGCGGAAAAATTCAAACGAGTCGTTTTGAGAGCAAAGGAACGTTCGACTCTTATCATTCGTGCCCTTTGGTCTTATCTCAACACGGTGCTTGCTCCCTCTTTAACAATGCATGGAGTTCTTGTTGACCTCTATGGCGTTGGCATGCTCATCATCGGTGAC
Source organism: Bacillota bacterium (assembly GCA_009787685.1). Lineage (GTDB taxonomy): Bacteria > Bacillota > Clostridia > Christensenellales > Pumilibacteraceae > WRAY01. The sequence goes on along the minus strand of WQSV01000004.1, from coordinate 2,773 downwards.
AGTAGTGTCGGAAAAAGTGAGGCAGCACTTGAACTCATCCAAAGAAACCATCGCCTTATTGCAGACGACGCGGTCACCATTTCCCGAATAAGCGACAGTCTCATTGGAACATCACCGCCGAATATTCGCCATTTCATGGAAGTTCGAGGTTTCGGCATTATCAACGTTTCATCAATGTATGGCGCGGGCTCTGTCAAGCTCAATCAGGTCATCGACATGGTTGTCAAACTTGAAGAATGGGACACCACAAAAAAATATAACCGTCTTGGCGACTCAAAAGAAAGCTATGATATATTAGGGCTAAAAATTCCGCTCTACACTATTCCCGTCAAACCCGGCAGAAATATCGCCGCTGTTCTTGAAGTCGGCGCAAGAAATTTCCGACTCCAAAGCATGGGCTATAATGTCCTAGAAGAACTTGACAGACGCGTTTTTAGCAATTAACATTGATATCAAATAGGCGCGGGAAATTAATTTTTGCAACACATATTAATACCAAAGCTCTAATAATGGTTTGCGAGGGATTTCTTATGCTAAAATTTATCCAACAAAAGCATCAAAGATACTTGACAGAGGTTTTCAACTGTTCCGTCGGGTTCTGCTTGTATTCGCATTCAGCATCAAACGGAAAACCTTTGTCAGCAGTTTTTGACTGTTTTGTCCGATTTCTGCGAGTATCTTCAATACTCTTGTCGGATATTGCTATTACTAGAAATTCCCTAACAAGAGGGTCGAAGACCCTTGTCAAGCATCTTTGATGCCTTTGTCGGAGAAGTTCAAGTAATAGAAATTTCCTTCAAAAGGGCTGAAAGCCCTTGTCAACAGTCTTCGACTGCTTTGTTGGGTTCTGCTTGTATTCGCACTCTCCGTCAAGAGGATCGAAGACCTTTTTCAAGTATCTTTGATGCCCCTGTCGGAGAAGTTCTCTTAATAGCAATCTCTCACAAATGGGCTGAAAGCCCTTGTCAACAGTCTTCGACTGGTTTGTCGGGTTCTGCGTGTATTTGCACTTCTCCGTCAAGAGAGTCGAAGACCTTTTTCGAGTATCTTTGATGCCTTTTTGGAGAAGTTCTAGTAAAAACAATCTCTCACAGAAAGGCCAAAGACCATTTTTAAGGGTCTTCGGCTGGTTTATGAACCTATTCCATATTCAAGCAATCTCTCACAAAAGCATTGAAAATGCTTGACAAGGCGATTTTTAAATGATATACTAGCTTGATTGTTTTAAAAAACAACACCATATACACACACAAGGAGACCAAAAATAATGAAACCAGAAATTCATCCAGATTATCACGAAGTTGAAATCGAATGTGCTTGCGGAGAAAAATTCCTCAACGGCACAACTAAAAAAGGCGACAAATACAATGTTGACGTTTGCAACAAGTGTCACCCTTTCTACACCAAGAAAATAAAACACGAAGCTGCTGGTGGAAGAATCGACAAGTTCAACAAACGCTACGCGAAATAATTATTGAATATGGAATATTGAATAGGTAAAAGAAAAAATATTTGAAATCACCTATTCAATATTCAATGTTCCATATTCCATGCTCAATAATAATTTGAAAAAGAACCAAAAAACTCACAAACCCCTCTCCTACGGCGGGCAAGCACTGCTTGAAGGCGTCATGATGCGCGGAAAAAACGGCATGGCGTTGTCTATTGTTGCACCCGATGGCGAGATTATGACCGAAACCACGAGACTAAAAAAGTCTGGTGGTTTTGTTTCGTTCCTCAAAAAAACTCCAATAATTCGTGGTTGCATCGCTTTTTTCGCTTCAATGAAAATGTCGGTTTCAACACTTTTGAAAAGTGCTGAAGTTTCGACGGAAAAAGATGAAAATCCGGGGAAAGGCTGGATGTATTTTTCTGCCGTTCTCGGACTTTTGCTTTCTGTTGGGATTTTTATTGTTCTTCCTTTCTTGCTCTCGACCTATGTCTTTCTTCCTCTTAACCTCCATGTCATGTGGCAAACCTTGATTGAAAGCGGACTGCGACTCATTATTTTTATCTTATTTTTATTTTTGATGTCGAGAATAAAAGACATTAGGCGGAACTTTATGTTCCATGGTGCAGAGCATAAAACTATTAATTGCTATGAAAAAGCAATGAAAAATGGCGAATTTGACGAAAATGGCAGGGTCTTGGATAGTGCGATGACGATTGAAAGAGTCAAGGAATGCTCAACTCGTCACAACCGCTGTGGAACGACTTTCCTCTTTTTCGTCATGATTATTTCAATCGTCGTCTTTGCACTCGCAACATGGCTGTTTGAAATATGGGGAATAAACGAATACAATCTCGGTCGTGCGGGCTCAATGTTTTCTCGAATGGGCATAAGACTCGCAATGCTTCCACTTGTTGCAGGACTTTCGTTTGAACTGTTGAAACTTCTTGCGATGCTCCCTGACAATTGGTTCTTCAATCTTCCAAAATTGCCCGGACTAGCATTGCAACGCTTAACGACCTATGAACCGAATGACGAGAGAATGCTTGAAGTCGCAATCACAAGCTTCATGGCCGCAAAAGCGATGGACGAAGACGAAAACTCGGAAGACATCAGATTCGGACAAAAGACAATCTCCGAAATCAAAGAAAAAATTTCCTTTGAACTAACTAACACAAATGCTGACCCAAGCGAAGTGGACTGGATAATCTGTCATGTCTTCAAATGCAGAAGAAGCGAAATATCCCAGCAAGGCAAATCAACACTCGACCAATATCTTGCAATCAAAGACATTTTAAAGCGAAGAAAACTCCGCGAGCCATT
>WQSV01000003.1 GCA_009787685.1 Bacillota bacterium | reverse complement strand
TCGCTTGTGGTAGAGATTTCTTTTATTGGTGCATCCTGCTCTTGCGGCTCGTCAGCTATTTCTACCACTCCATCAAACGGGTCGGTATCTTCAACCACAATCCCGTCTTTCATGCGCACTATGCGTGAAGAATATTGCTCGGCAAGTTCGGGATTATGCGTTACCATAATAACAAGTTTGTCTTTTGCAATCTCACGGATTAGCTCCATGATTTGCTCACTTGTTGTGGTATCTAATGCGCCCGTTGGCTCGTCTGCAAGCAGAATTTCGGGGCGGTTTACTAACGCTCTTGCTATCGCTACTCTTTGCATTTGTCCGCCCGATAATTGATTTGGCTTTTTATTGATGTGAGCTTCTAACCCTACGCTTATAAGTGCCTCTTTTGCTCTTTCCTTTCTCTCAAAAGCCGATATTCCACTAATGGTTAGTGCTAGCTCCACATTGCCTAATAGCGTAAGGTGTGGGATAAGGTTGTAGCTTTGAAAAACAAAGCCCACTCTCTTATTACGATAATTATCCCAATCGCTGTCACGATATTCCTTGGTAGAAATGCCCTCTATCACTAGGTCGCCAGAGTCGTATTTATCTAACCCCCCAATGATATTTAGCATGGTAGTTTTTCCGCTGCCGCTTGCACCCAATATCGACACAAACTCATTTCGGCGAAACTCTAAACTCACGCCTGCTACTGCCCTTATTGTTTGGCTGGGCATCTTGTACTCTTTTACTATTGTTTTTAATTTAAGCATTTATTTTTGCCTCCTGTAACGCTCTAATTTTGCCAAGGGCTTGCCCTTAGGCACTTACGATTATAGGGGGTAAATGTCAGGAAAGTTTTAAGTTTTCAAACAAATTAAAAAAAATCTCAACTTTTTTTGTTGAGATTTTTATCTTCCTTTTTATTCTTGCTCTAAGGCTAGTCTTACTATGAATGTCGTACCCTCGCCCTCTTTGCTTTTAACTGCGATTTGTCCGCCTAGTTTATCTATTATTCTTTGAGTTATTGCAAGTCCAAGTCCGCTGCCCTCGGTGTTGCGAGATTTGTCCGCCATAAAAAACAATGTGAATAATTTTTCTCTATCTTCCTCGCTCATGCCTATTCCGCTGTCGCTAAGCTCAAAATACAGCTCCTGCTCTGTGATGCAAAGCAATATCTTTATGTTGCCGCCGTCATCAGTAAACTTAACCGCATTGCTAATAAGGTTTTGCCATACTTGATAAATAAGTTGCTCGTTGCTTTTTATCATTCCCTTTGATAGCTGCAAATCAAACTCTATGTTTTTGTCTGCCCACTTGACTTGGCAAGTTTTTAGTATGTTTTTAATTTGCGTAGCAGGGCTAAATTCGTCCTCTTTTTTAATAATGGTTGTGCTGTCTAAAAGCGATAACTGAATCATACTTTTGCTTAAGTTTGCCATCCTGTCCGTTTCATTCATAATAATTCTAGCGTATTCCTCCAGTGTGTCAAAATCCACCTTTTTGTCTTTTGCCTCGCCCTCTATCCATTCAGCATAAGCTTTAATAACTGAGAGCGGAGTTTTGTATTCGTGTGATATGTTACGCACAAAACCTTTTGCCAAATATTCGTTGGCTTTTAATTCTGCACTCATTTTATTAAAATTTTCAGCAAGCTCTCCTAACTCATCATGCACCCTCAATTTTATTTCAACTTCTGCATCATAGTTACCTGCCGCCACCTCTTTGGTGCTATCATTAAGTTTTTTTATCCTTTTTACTACGAGTAGGTGGATTGCAACTGCAAAAAGTATCATAGTAACAATCCCCGGTATAAGAGTAAGAATAGACACCAATCTTTCTATGTTTTGATTCTCTAAAAAGTATGACATATCCACCAATGCCCTAATAATAAGCATGGTAATAAAAAACCCCAAATTGACCACAAATGTCACTATCAAATTCAATATAACAATTCGTACCGATAATTTGATGTGGACTTTCTTTTTTTTCTTAGGCTCTTTTTTTTCTTCTTCTACTGCTGGTAGCATTTTATCACCGCCTTGTATCCTATTCCCCAAACAGTCAAAATCTCAAAATCGCCACAGGCTGCTTTTTTCTTTAAGCTGCTTATGTGGGTGTCTACTGTCCTGTCGGTTGACTCACTCTCATATCCCCAAATCTCGTCTAGCAGTTGCTCTCTGCTAAATATTATGTTGGGGCTTGATAATAATTTTGACAATAATTGAAATTCCTTTTTGCTAAGGTTTATTTTTGCGCCCTTGATTGATAACTCGCCCATGCTAAAATCAACAACCGAGTTCTCTAATTCTATTCTTTTCTCGCTGTTGATTTTGTATCGCCTAAGAAGTGCCTTGACCCGCATGACCAATTCTTTCATTAAAATAGGTTTAACAAGATAGTCGTCCGTCCCGCTTGAAAAGCCTTTTTCCTTATCATCTATGGACTCTAATGCTGTAAGCATCAAAATAGGGATGTCGGGGTTGCCTGCTCGTGCCTGCTTTGCAAATTGATTGCCGTCCATTCTCGGCATCATAATGTCAGTTACGACTAAATCAAAATGCTCATTATAAAAGGTGTCGAGTGCGTTTTTGCCGTCATAGCACTCGGTAACTTTGTAGCCCTCTTTTATAAGGCTTTTGGCTATCATAGCCCTTAGGTTTGGCTCGTCTTCTGCCACCAAAATTTTTATCATGGGTGTTCCTCCGTATCGGTGGGTGCTTTTATCACAAATGCACCACCTTATTATATCAGTTTTTTTAGCTTATGGCAATTTATAATGTTGCCTTTTTGCTAACAAGTGATTTTTATTCTTTTTCTATGCCCTCTCGTATGGCTTGCATATTTGCCTCGGTGGTTGCCAAAGCGTTTGCGCACTCTAATAGCATGGCAGAGTGGTTTTGTGTGTCAGCACTATTTTTATATCGCATCATGTGTTCTAGGCTCGCCCAATAATCCATTGCGATTGTCCGCATTTGAATTTCAACGGGGACATACTCAATTTTGCTTGATAGATAAACGGGAACTTTGATTATAATGTGCAGGCTTCTATATCCGTTTTCCTTTGGCTCTACAATATAATCCTTGCGGTTTAATAGCGTTATGTCGGGCTGCTTGAGCAATAACCGCTCTACTGTATAAATATCGTCCACAAAATTGCATATTACCCTAATTCCCGCTATATCCAAAATACTTTCTCTTGCCGAGTCAAGCGACACATCCACGCCGTACTTTTTCATTTTTTTATAAATGCTTGCCACCCCTTTAACTCGGCACTCTAGATGGTGAATAGGGTTATAAGTGCGACAAATCATAAGTTCCTCGTCCAATGCCTCTAGCTTTGTGTTGACCTCTTTCATTGCCGCATTGTAAAGGTGCATAAGCTCCGCTAGTTTTTTCATCCCGTTTCTTGGATTATCCTGTTGCATAAATTGCAACAATCCCTCGCTCCGCTCCTCCATGTCGGGTATTTCTATCCTTTGTCTACGCTCTAAAATCATTGACTTTTAACCGCCTTTGCAAAAAATTCTTTGCCCTTTGCTCTCTTATCATAAAGCCTAAATGTCAAGAAAGTTTTAAGTTTAAAAAGTTTTTTCAAAATATTTGACCAAATAAAAAAAGCCCCGCGCCAATCAGCGCGGGAACACCTTACAATCCTCTCAATCGAACGCGCCCACAGTTTGCGCGTGGTCGCCTTGTATATATATATCTGCTATGATGCCACCTTTTTATTGTCGGCGCGACAGACCCTAAACTGTGCAATTTAGTGCCAAAAATAGTTCAAGCCTAGTCGCACTCGAAAATGCACAAAACTTAAATTTTACTGCTCCCATTTGTCTACATTTCAAAACTTGAAATGCCATGTTCCCATTTGTCTACATGATGTCTACATTGTCCGACAAGGGCTGCGTTAATGCGACAGGATAACAAAAAAAACTGCCCCCATTTGTTGTCCATACGGCACGACAAATGGGGGCAGTTATATGGCGCACTCGTAGGGACTCGAACCCCAAATAAAGGTTCCGTAGACCTTCGTGATATCCATTTCACCACGAGTGCATATTTCAACCTTATGAGGATACCACAGTTAGATGGGTTGTGTCAACAGTTTTTCAATGGTTTTTAAAATTAATATGGCAAAGTGCAAATAACAAATCACCGCACTCATAATCGAAAATTAATAATTAGAAACTTATTTTCAAAATTAATCTCAACAACTATGCACCGAGCATTGAACACTAAATTTTTTTGGTGGTAAAACACCTCTTATGGGTATATAATAATAAAGTGGACAAATCTTTAAATATTCAAGGATTGACAAGTGGTGAAGTTGAAACACTCATGATCCAGAACAAGATGAACAAGGTCATCGATAAAACATCAAAAAGCAATTGGCATATTTTCAAGGACAATGTGTTGACTCTTTTTAATTTGTTCAATCTTTTGATTGGGATTGCACTTGCACTCGTTGGGGCCTTCATGCAAATGGCGTATCTCGTCATCATTTTGGCAAATGTAACGATTGGAATCATTCAAGAAGTTCGCGGACGAAAGTTGGTTGAGGGATTGAAAGTTCTCTATCAAAGCAAGATTAAAGTTTTGAGAGATGGAAAGGAAAAAGAGATTTCGCCGAATGAATTGGTTCTTGGTGATGTTTGCATCTATTCACTTGGCAATCAAATTGCTTGCGACAGCATTGTTTTGGACGGCGAAGTCGAAGTTAATGAAGCTCTGCTTACTGGAGAGAGCGAGCCATTAACCAAGAAAAAAGGTGACAAAATTTTGAGCGGAAGTTTTGTTGTTTCGGGAAGAATCTTTGCAAAAACAGAAAAAATTGGAGCCGATAACTTTGCAAATTCGCTTATTAAAGAAGCAAAAAAACCGAAAAAAAATAACTCCGACCTTCTTGTTTCAATGAGAAAAGTGACGAAAGTCACTAGTTTTTTTATTGTTCCGCTTGGAGTTTTGTTGTTCGTCCAAGCTTATTTCTTTCGTGATGAAATCATTTCGACCGCAGTCATCACGAGTGCAGCAGCACTTTTGGGAATGCTTCCAAAAGGATTGGTCTTTCTCACTAGTATTGCACTAGCAACAGGAGTCGTGAAACTATCGAAGAAAAAAGTTCTCGTTCAACAAATGCACGGGGTTGAAACCCTCGCTCATGTTGATGTTTTGTGTTTGGACAAAACGGGGACAATAACGACAGGAGAGATGAGTGTTGAAGAAATAATTCAGAGTTCAAAATTCAGAATTCAGAATAATTGTGAAATTGATTGGAACGATGCTTTAGGGCTGTTTGCCCATTATTCTGATGACGAAAACCCGACAATGAAAGCAATAAAAAAATATGTCTTTTTAATTCAGAATTCAGATTTTGGAATTCAGAATAATTGTCGAAATTTAATACCATTGAAAAAAATTCCCTTTTCCTCCTCTCGAAAATATAGTCAAATTGATTTCAAAAATTTTTCTCTCATTCTCGGGTCACCTGAAAAGCTAGTTGATATGGGTGCGATTGTCCCAAAAAATATTGCGAATAGTCTAAAAAATTCCACCGCAAAACGCGTCCTTTTCCTAGGAATCAAACAAAAAAAATCCGACGACAACTATTCACTATTCACTATTCACTACTCACTATTCCTAAACGATCCTATACGAAAAGACGCAAAAAAAACTCTTGAGCATTTCCGCCGTGAAGGAGTCTCCGTCAAAATAATATCTGGCGATAGCGTTGAAACCTGCAAAGAAGTCGCAAAAAACGCTGGTTTTCATGATTTTGAAAACGCAATTGATATGTCAAAGATAAAGAGTTTTGAAGGAATTAAGGCGTTGATTAAAGGTGAAGAATTAAAAATGATCAGTGAAAATAATGTCAAAAATAATTTATCAATTCCTCCACTTTTAGCTCCCCACTCTCCATCTGCAAAAAGCCCTTCAATTTTCGCCCGTGTCTCTCCCGAACAAAAACAACTCATTGTTCGTGCTTTTCGCGAATGTGGTCACACTGTTGCTTTTAGTGGCGATGGCGTTAATGATATTCTTGCACTTCGTGAAGCGGATTGTGCTATTGGCTTGTCAAATGGCTCAGACGCCGCTCGTCAAGTCAGCGAACTAGTTCTTGGTGAAAACAACTTTTCAGCCCTCCCCGAAGTTCTCAACGAAGGAAGACGCGTTGCGAACAACATCACAAAGGCAGGCAGTGTTTTTTTCATCAAGGTTCTCTATAGTGTTGCCCTCTCTGTTCTTTTCGCAATTCTCAACGCACCTTTCCCTTTCATTCCAATTCAAATCACCTTAATTGACCTAGCGCTTGAAGCTTACCCCGCATTCTTTCTCTCATTTGAAAAGAACGACAAAAAATTAGAAGGCAAGTTCCTAAAATCCAGTCTTTTAAAATCTGCTCCGTTCGCAATCGCAATAATCTTGGCTGTTGCCATTTTCCACATTCTCTATGTCGCAGGTGCAATGCCCTACTCCCAATCAAAAAGCCTAATCTATCTAACTCTTTCATTCATCACGATTGCAGCAGTTTTTAGAGCATGCTTGCCTTTCAACAAACTCAGATTGTTCCTTGCACTTTCAAGCTCAATCGGCTTGATTATCGCAATCTTCCTTTTTAGAAGCATTCTTCACTTTGAAATTCCAAACATTCAACATTTGTGGATATTGCCCCTAGTCCTGCTCCTAAGCACAGCCATTTTTATTTTTGGCTTGAGACTAACAAAAAAATCCTCGCCAAAAAAGCGAAGATCATTGTGGAAAGCAACGGATGGTAGTTAGAATTATTCTCTTTGAATCGCACAAGCAATAATAATACTACTACTAAGTCTTCATTTTTTTAATGCTATTCATTCTCATTGAATATTAAAAGATACTCTGATGTGTTTTCAAAGAAATCTCATAGCTTTTTAAACATGTTTGAAAATTAAAAGAATTGTCAGTGCGAAAATGCAACTAAAAAAGACCCTAAATATTTATTTCAAAATCTTCAAAGTTTCCCCAATTGCGAAGAGACTTGGATTGTGGATATAGGATTTTTTGTTCAGTTTTGTTTCAAATTCCTTGTCTTCTTCAATGAGGAATTTTTTGTTTTTGAGATCAACTTTGACAAAACTGATTTCTCCTTCAAACTCGCAATTATGCATCATGTTGTTTTCAAGATAGTCCGCATACTCTCTGTCTTTAACAATAATTGCAAAAGCAAAATCGAAAGCACTATTGAACGCATTAAACCCGAAGCCGAGTTTTTGAACGCTTATGCAATTTGAGTCTTTCAATTTTTCAACAAGTCTTAAATATTCTGGATGTTTCTGAAAAGCGAACGGGTCATTTTTGTCCTCTTTTGCTTGAAACAATTCTTCCATTAGTTCTTTGACAAGGTTGTATTTGACTATGTCATATTTGCTGATTTCATCTAATAGTTTCGCATCGTCTCCCCAGCCAACGAACGGCAAACTCAAGCCAAATGATGGGGCAGTTGAAAAAATATCTCTGCATGTCGCAGTCTCCTTTGACCTTCCATGAAGAGCAACTCTCCACTCCCGATCTTCTTCACCTTTCAAAAATATCGCAGCGGTTGCTCCAACTGGAAGAGGTTTTGTTTTCAAGGAACCATCGTCATTTTTCATTTTGTCAAGACTTTTGAAATTTTTCAAAAATGCTTGGGATATGTTTTTTGTTTTGCCAACGACCTCCTTAATATCTTCTTCCATTTTTGTCAAGTTCGCACAAAGTGGAAAGTATCTCGTCTTTTTGACTTCGATTTCAATTCCTATTTTTACATCTTTGATTGCACTCGTGTAGAGAGCTGGATTATTCACAAGCTTTGAGCCGTCCGCAATTCTCGCTTCTATTATTCGGTCAGTTTGAGCATTCTCAAACGCATTAAATTCATCGACAAGACAAAACTTGATGTTGTCAACTTCTTCACTTTCTTCTTTTTTCAAAAACACATCCTCATCGAAAGTGATTTCTTTTCTGCCATGAAATGACTGCATCCAATTTTTCTTGACTAAAAACGGAATTCGACTCGCCTTTTCGCCAAATTCACAAAAATACATTTCTTCAAGTGATTCATTGTTTTTGTAGAACTCATTTAGCATATTATGTATTTTAACATGTTCAGGCAAATCTTTCTTTCCGACTTTGATTAAAATGACGATAAGCACAGCAATCGCTCCCGCGAGGACAGCCCCCCACGGAATCAAGAGAAACAACAGCCACGTGTTGTCGGAAGTCACAGCAGGAATAATGATTGCTAAAAACATAGGAGAAATAATACCTATAATAAACAAGGTAACCTTTTTTAATCCGTCTAGTCTTTTGTTCTCCATGATTGTTTTTCCTTTGTTTTTTCAAGTCTGCTTTCTTTCAATTTGAACCCCATGACCGATTGCAAACTTGACTCATCAATCATATCACAAAAACAAAAAAAAGTCAACTCGTTTTTAATGACGAAAATTGACTTTTTTTGATTTTGAATTTTTTCACTTCAAATTGAGGTATTTACATTTGTCAGACTTTAGAGTCAACCTTTTCATAAGAGTTGAAGACTCCTAAAGAATTGAGAAGACCAAGCCCAGAATCATGAAAACAACGGTTGAAATGTCCAATGCCAAGTTTAACATTGTCATCACCTTTAAACCTAATACATCGTTGTGCCTATTTATTTTTCTTTGAATGTTTCCAAAAATTCCGCCAATGACTAAAGTAGTTATGATGAATGGCAAAAAAATTGCAATCAAAAGAACAGGCAAAACACGAATAATAATTCCTCCATCATTAGAAGCGTTCTGGTGAGTAACAAAACCACTCAAAGCAACCACAAAAAACACAATCGCCAAAACAGTTGCAACCGCCCCAACAATCAGAGCAACAATTCCAAAAGCTTTCGTCACTTTTTTATCTTTTCTGTCGTCCGACGCCCCATCAAAATTCTGCTCTTCCGAATTTTGTTCGTTCATTTGCTTATCCTTTTGCGTTGTGGAAAAAACAACACAACTTTTTAAAATTTTTGATTTATTTCGCTTTGTTTCATTAATTACATTAACTGTGTGACGAGATTTTATTTTTACTGTCAAGCGCAATGTAATGCAATTTTTTAGACATCCGCCTCGACAAAAGAATCAATGACTCTATTTTGACATGGAGTCAGCTGGATTATTAAAAACAAGATTATCCGTTTTTTTCCCAACGAAAGAACAAAGACTCTAGTATTTTTCGTTATAAGCGGCTATGGATTTTTGGATTATTTCTTTTGCTTCGTTCACTGATAGTGTTTGGAAATTGGTCGTTTTTTTCTTTTCCAACTGCTTATAGACCGTGAAAAAGTGGACTATTTCATCCATGATGTGGGGAGGAAGTTCTTTGATGTCTTTGTAGAAATTCCAAGTTGGGTCTTTTAATGGAATCGCAATAATTTTATCGTCTGGAACTTTTGAATCAAGCATTCTCATGACTCCTATTGGATAGCATTCAACCGTCGTGAAACCGTCGAGCGCGTCACCGCAAAGAACGAGAACATCAAGCGGATCATCGTCTGTTGCATAAGTCCTTGGAATGAACCCGTAGTTCGCTGGATATTGCGTTGCAGTATACAACATCCTATCCAAAATGAGAAGACCAGTTTCCTTGTCTAGCTCATACTTCTTCTTCGACCCTTTTGAAATTTCAATCACTGCGAGAAACTTGTCGGGTCTGATTCTGTCCTTTCGGACGCTGTGCCAAATGTTCATCTGTTTCCTTCCTTTTATTAGTGAATAGTGAATAAGCGAATAGTGCAGGTCAATTTTTTCTGCAATTTTCTATTTTGCCATTCTTCTACACAATTTGTTCGCTATTTGTTTTTTTCTTTTGCTTTAACTTTTTATCAACACGACCGAGTCTCTTTTCTTAACGACTCCGTCATATGATTTGTTGGTCAGAATATCGACAAGGTTTGATGCTGGAACGAAGTTAAAATCTTCGTCACTGTTGTTTAAGAGGATGTGTATTTTTTCTTTTCCATGAGTCCATGCACAGAAAAACAATCCACCTGTGCTTTTTGTTATTTCAAATTCGCCATGTTTAAAAATGTCTTCTTTTTCAAACCTCAGTTTTCCCAAAACTCTGTGAAGTTTCAAAACTTTTGAGTCACGTTTTTCCCAAACAAAGCAACCTCTGTTGAGCGGGTCATGATGACCTTGCATTCCAATTTCATCACCATAGTAGACACACGGCACTCCCTCAAGCATGAACTGGAGTGTGACGGCGATTTTTAGTTTCGCTTTTGCCCATTTCATCTCATCTTGATTAAGCTTGCTTTTTGCTTTGACTTTGACATCCGCATCCAAATCCTTTCCACCGAGAACAGTCAAGATTCTTGCTGTGTCATGGGTTGAAAGCATGTTCATGAGATTCTTTCTCACGCACTTTGGGTAGTTGTTCTTTTGGGTCATGATTGCTTTTGAGAGAACTTGAGAGTTTCCCCAAACAGCGTATTCAAGAATTGCTTCTTTGAACGGATAGTTCATGACCGAATCCATTTGACCGCCGTTCAAAAACCTTCTTCTTTTGCCATAGCTCTCTTTGTTTGACGCGTCTTCCCAAACTTCGCCCATGACAACAGCTTCTGGGTTCGCACGCTTTGTTGCACGATAAAGGTTGTCTAAAAACTCATCCGGAAGTTCATCTGCAACATCAAGGCGCCATCCGCCCAAGCCCATTCTTGTCCAAAAATCAATGACTCCCTCGGGACCGTTGATGAATTCGTTGAATTGTGGATTATTTTCGTCAACATTCGGAAGTGTGTCGAAGTTCCACCAACTCTCATATTTTCTGTTTTCAAAATCAGTGAAACGATACCAACTTGCATATGCCGAATCTTTTGATTGATATGCCCCAATGGTGTCATATGTTCCATATTTGTTGAAATAAATCGAATCGTCACCTGTGTGGGAAAAAACTCCATCAAGAATAATTTTCATGCCTTTTTTATCAGCTTTTTTGATTAATTCTTGCAACTCTTCATTCGTTCCAAAATCTGAATCAACCCTTCTATAGTTTGAAGTGTCATATTTATGATTGCTTCTTGCTTCAAATATTGGGTTCAAATAGATGGCTTTGACTCCCATTGATTTTAAGTGTCCAAGTTTTTTAATAACACCGCGAAGGTTTCCGCCAAATAAATCATTGTTGACAATCTTTCCTTCGCTGTTTGGCAAATAGACTGGAACACCGCCCCAATCATCGCGATAAACCATGCCTTTTTTCGTTTTTAATCTTGGTTCGCCAACATTGAACCTGTCGACAAAAATCTGATACATCACCGATGAATTAAGCCATTCGGACTCCACAAAGCCGTCAAAAACAGTCAATTGCCACTCCCCGCCTTTTCCATAAACCGCGTTAAGTTCTTCGTCAGAGCCAATGTAAATCTCGTCTTTCTTGGTGTGGACAATAAAATGATACGTATATAGCCCTCTGCAATGAACACTTAAATTAATTGAATATGTGAACTCTCCTTCACTGGATTTGTCAACAAACTCCATTGCATAGCGAACTTGGTCTTCACCATTTTTAGTGAGACACAAATAGACATCTTCAGGCGCTGAAGGACGATCAAAAGCAAGACGGAAATTGGCATTCGTTCCAGCCTTTTGTGCCCCAATCGGATTTTTGAAATTGATGTCTAATGGATTAAACTTGACCATAATATGTAATTCTCCAAATCATTATTCTAATCAATAATATCACAATTTCACAAACTCGTCAAGTCTTTTGAGTCAAAAACATTCGCTTTTCTCGCAAGCAATGCGTTGAAGAAATCTTGAGATTTTGGATTCCAAACACTGAATATTGAAAAAATTAAACATTATTCATTTGACAGCACTCATTTAAATCGGCTATACTATTAACATGAAAAAAATTGCAATATTGACAAGTGGGGGCGATGCTCCCGGGATGAATGCAGCGATTCGAGCTGCGACTAGGACGGCTATTGCGAACAAAGTTGAAGTTTTTGGCATTGAGAGAGGTTATCGAGGACTTATTGAAAACAGACTTCAAAAAATGAAATCCACTGATGTTTCCGATATTGTTCAACGTGGCGGAACAATTTTGCAATCCGCAAGATGCCTTGAGTTTCCAACCCCCGAGGGAACCGCAAGAGCAGTCTCGACACTCAAAGAAAAGGGTATTGAGGGGCTTGTCGTCATCGGTGGTGATGGCTCTTTTCGTGGCGCTGAAAGACTGACTCAATGCGGAATTCCATGCATCGGAATTCCGGGAACAATTGACAACGACCTTGCCTATACCGACTTTACTCTTGGCTTCGACACGGCTTGCAACACGGTTCTTGACTCAATAAACCGACTCCGCGACACTATGTCCTCTCACTCAAGAGTCGCAATCGTCAAAGTCATGGGGCGCGATTGTGGAGACATTGCTCTCTATTCTGGAATTGGTGGAGGTGCGGAAATTATTCTCGTTCCTGAGGTGAAACCCGACATCAAAAAGCTCTACAAGACGCTTGAAAAAGGCTATCAAAAAGGCAAAAAAAGCATGATTATTGTCATGGCAGAAGGTGTTGGCTCAAGCCATCAACTCGCCATCAATATTCGCGAGAACACTTCACATGACGTCAAAATCACTGTTCTTGGACACATTCAACGCGGTGGCTCTCCAACAATGCAAGACAGATTCTTGGGAACAAGTTTCGGCTCTCTTGCAGTGAACTGCTTAATGAACGGAAAAAGCGGGAGGGTTGTTGGAATCAAAAACAACGAAATTTTCGACATGGATATCTTCGAAGCACTAAAAATAAAAAAGCCTTTCAACAAAGAACTTTTTGAAATGGCATGTGTTGTTTCAAAATAACAAATCACTTTTGCGTTTGCAAAAAAAAAAGTAGAGACTAAAAAATCTGTCTCTACTTTTTTTTATTCCTAATAGTCCAACAACTTCTGAATTTGTTTTTTGAGAGTCATTTTTTTATTTAATAAATATCTCCATTTTTTCATAAATTTCTGGAAGTGTTTTTTTTAATGATATTATTTTGTTGTCCTTGACTCCGCAATGAACTGTTTTCCCCGTTGCATGAATTTGGTTTTTGTGAAAAACAGTGTAGCCAACACTAAATTTTGCTGCTGACATTTCCAAAATTTTAAGTTCAATTTCAAATTCTTCGTTGAACTTGAACATCTTTTTGTAGTCACACGAAACTCCACAAATAATTATTGCAATACCCATTTCAATAAGTTTTTCATAGTCAACGCCAAGTTGACAAAAAAAATCAAGTCTTGCTTCTTCAAGCCAACGAATAAAATTAGAATGATGCACAATTCCAAGTGCATCGGTCTCATAATAATAGACTTTTCTTTTATATCTCTTCAAATTCATAATAATATTATAGCTCAAAATAGTTTGTATGTCAAACGATTTTTTGCATTTTTTAAACTATTTTGCGAGTCGAAACCTGTCGTTTTCTTCGACTCAATTTCAAGATAATGATTGATTTTGACCAAAAAATATTTGACTGCGACTTAATAATATGGTATTATATGGAGCATGAAAGAATTTAAAGCTGAATCAAAAAGACTACTTGAACTCATGATTAACTCCATCTACACGAACAAGGAGATTTTTTTGCGTGAGTTAATTTCTAATGCTTCGGATTCATTAGACAAAAGGAAGTTCTTGTCGCTGACAAACGACAAGGCGACAACTGATTTTGAAATCATCATTTCACTCGACAAAACCGCAAGAACATTGACGATACGCGACAGCGGAATTGGAATGGACGAAAAAGACCTTGAAGAAAACCTTTCGACCATTGCAAAAAGCGGAACACTTGCATTCAAGAAAAAACTTCAAGAAGATAACAAAAAAGATGGAAAAAGTGACGAAAATAACAGCGGACTAATCGGACAGTTTGGAGTTGGATTTTATTCTGCATTTATGGTCGCAAAAAAAATTGAAGTCATTTCAAAAAAATTCGGAACAAAGGAAACCTTTTTGTGGACAAGCCATGGGGTCGATGGTTATGAAATTGCTCCAGTTGCGACTTCATCAAAAATAAACTCTATGCTTTTAGACAAAAGCGGTGGCATTGCAATAGTTTTGACACTTCATGAAGATGATGATGATTTTAGATATTCTCAATTTCTTAATGAAGACACTATTGAGGAGCTAATCAAAAAATATTCTGACTATATTCGCTATCCAATCAGATTCGAACAAGAACTTGCAGTTGAAGTGGAAATAATTAAAGAGGATATTGGAACGGATGACTCAGCAGACACCAAGAGCAAGACCTCTGCATCAAAAAAAGGAGCAAAAACTCCAAAAACCTCCAAGACAAGAGAGTTGAAAACTCTCAACTCAATGATTCCTATTTGGAAAAAGCCAAAATCAAAAGTTAAAGACGAAGAATTGAACTCCTTCTATATGTCGGAGTTTGGCGACCTCAACCCTCCGCTGAAGCACATTTTTGCGTCCCTTGAAGGAACTGTGTCTTATTCAACACTTCTCTTCATTCCTTCAAGGTTTTCTGATGAATTCATGAGAGGCGAAAAAATATCATATGGTCTGAAACTTTATTCTGAAGGTGTTCTTGTCATGGAAAAATGCTCTGATGTTTTGCCGGAATATCTTTCATTCGTCAAAGGGCTTGTCGACAGCTCTGATCTCCCACTCAATATCTCAAGAGAAATTTTGCAACACACTAAACACCTCAAATTAATTTCACGCTCTCTTGAGAAAAAAATCTTGGATGAATTCAAAAAAACACTCGAGAATAACCGCGAGCAATACGAAAAAATCTTCAATGAGTTCGGAACTGCGTTGAAATTTGGAACATATGAACATTTTGGTATTCGCAAAGACAATCTTAAGGATTTGTTGCTTTTCAACTCTTCAAACAGCGACAATTTGACAAGTTTGAAAGAATACATTGAAAGAGCTGGTGTTTCTCAAGAATACATCTACTATGCAGTCGGCGAAAACGCGGAAAAAATCAAGAAAAGTGTCCACTGTGCTGCTGTTCTTGAGCGCGGATATGAAGTTCTTTTCCTCCACGACAAGATTGACGAATTCGTCATGAAAGTTTTGATGGAGTATGGAGAAAAAAAATTCTTGCCAGTCACTTCTCCCGATGCGGTTGAACTCTCGAATGACGAAAAAGACGAGCTAATGAAGGAAGAAGACACTGCAAAAGAGCTTTTGACTTTTGTGAAAACCCACCTCAAAGGAAAAGTTTTCGATGTTCGACTCTCGACAAAAATTCTTGACCACGCAACATCTCTAACGAGCGAGGGAGAAATCACAATCGAAATGGAAAAAGTTCTCGGAGCAGTCCCCGCCCCAAACCCAATGATGAAAGCCCCGAAAGCGAAAAAAATACTATTAATCAATCCAAACCATTCAGTCTTTTCAAAAATGCAACAAGCACTAAAAGACGATCACAGCACTCTTAAAAATTATGCTGACCTCCTCTTAAGCCTTGCTATGCTTGGAGTTGGTCTTCCAGTTGACGGAACAGAATTGAGTGAACTAGTTCAAAAAACGATCTAACAACAAACAAAACGAGGAGAAATTTTACTCTCCTCGTTTTTAATTTTTCTAGGCACTCCAAACAACATTTGCATTGAAGTTTACTCCCTCTGTCCAAACCCAATCACTCATTGGCCCCGAACGCCCTTGAAAATATATTGTTTGATTATTTGTCCAACCAAAAAATGTTTGCGTTCCAATACTCGTCACTGATGATGGTATTATTATTGAAGTCAACCCTGAATCAAAAAATGCACCGCTCCCAATCGTGACAACCGATGAGGGAATGTGGATTAAAGACAAGCTTGTTGTTCCACTGAATGCTGAGTTTTCAATTTCTGTCACTGACGGGGGCAAAACAATTGATTCTAGACTTGTTGCCCCTTCAAATGTCCATCCTCTAATTCTTAGAAGTTCAATGCCATCTTCAAAAACAACACTAACAAGACCAGTTGTCCCCGCAAAAGCAAATTGCCCTATGTAGCCCACTGATGCCGGAATGGTTATTGAAACTAGACTTGTTGCATTTCGAAATGCCCCTGTGAAAATACTGCGAATTCTCGCTCCTTCTTCAAAAACAACAGCTTGCAAATTTGTTTCACCATTAAAAGCATTTGCGGCAATATCATCAATATGCCTTGGAATAGTTATTGATGTTTGTTGTCGCCCTAGTGCAGTGAGTCCCACAATGGAACTTCCATTGACATAGAAGAAGTTTGAATCCCATCTTGCATATAAAGTTGTGTTTTGAGTGAGTAGAAATGGAAAATGTGCTGGAGATATCAAGTCCTCATCTCTATACCATCCTGCAAAATTATATCCCCATCTTGCTGGTGAACTTGGTTGCCAAATAGCAGTATTTTTCGGCATGGTCACTGAATGAAACACCAGTGAAAATGCATTTTCAAAAGAAAGATCAAAGCTTGAAACAGTTGCTGGAGGACGACGCAACCACTCCAGAAAATCGTCAATTGTTCCACTGTTGCCCGCTTGCAACCATATTTCAAACGCACTCAATCCGTTCTGACCGTCTTTTCCATCTTGTCCATCCGCTCCATCTTGTCCGCTCACGCCCCTTAACCATTCCAAGAAATCATTCATTGTCCCAGTATGTCCTGCTTTTAACCACACTTCAAACGCGCTCAGCCCGTCATTGCCGTCTTGACCATTTTGCCCATCTTGTCCTCTTGCACTCACTCCACTATCTTCTCCATTAACAAACCAATTTCCATTTGAGCCAATAGTGATTGTTGTTTCAATTCTGTCCGCCAACGCATTTATTATGTCTTGTTCTGAAATAGTGCCACCCCATGCTGACGCTATTGCACAAATAACCGCTTTGGTTGTCACTCCAGTTGCATCAAATGCATCGACTATCGCCGCGATAACAGCGCCCGTTGTCAACCCTTCTGAATCAAACTCACTAACAATTGCTGAAATTATTATATTAGTGTTAATAAGACTCATGTCAACTCCACTTGCAACAACTTGATCAATAGCCACTTGAATTGCTTGTTCTATGTCGATATTTTCGCTTTCAATCAATTCGCGCAAAGCTTCTTTAATTGCTATTGCGCTGACTATTTGACTTGATGCAAGAGATGTTTCAATTTCTTCATCGTTTTCATTTAGTGGATGAACAACAACTTCGAATTGTCCTGCAACAAAGAAATTCGGTAGCACTATGTTTGTTTCGCTTGTTTGAATCGTTTCAACCACTTCACCCC
Source organism: Bacillota bacterium (assembly GCA_009787685.1). Lineage (GTDB taxonomy): Bacteria > Bacillota > Clostridia > Christensenellales > Pumilibacteraceae > WRAY01. The sequence continues at coordinate 11,875 of WQSV01000003.1, read as the reverse complement.
TAGAATTTTTAATAAGGACATTATATCTAGTCGCTCCAACAACAGTCGCCCATGATGCAACTTCATCCGTGGAGCTAAAGGTTCTGGTCACGGATGAATTTTCAAATCCCTCTCCTCCTAAAGCACGAACGGACACATTGGACAAATTCATCTGTGGTGTAATCACAAAATAATTAATGTCCGCGCCCACTTCAATAGACGGATTATGATAAATCCGATAACCCGTTGCATTTTCAACAGGAGTCCATCTCAAATAATTGCCCTCAATCGTTAAAACTGGAGATGCCAATTGAAAAGGATTAGCAACCACTTCATCTGAACGAAAACCAAACCACAACCCAAATCCAGTCGTGAACATAAGAGTTATGATTGTGACAAGAGACGCAACTCTCATCAGTTTTTGTCTTTTCCAAAACGGCACCTTTTTTTGTTTAGAATTTTCTTTTTGCTCAAATATGTTTTTTTCACCATTGAAATACAATTCATTTTTTGAAAGCATTTTAATAGTTATGCTCATGTCAGGAACTTCAACATCTTCTTGAACAATAGGCGTTGTGACACTTTTTTTAATTTTCTTTTTGATGTCGCCATCATTTAACATATTTTTGTTATCCATTTTTAATTTCCTCCGATTTTTGGTATTTTTCAGAAAACGTTTTTTTTGATTTTTCTATTAGCAAACGAACTTGATTTATTGTTTTGCTCGTTTTTTCTACTATTTCTTTTAAAGTGTAATCATGCGAATAAAGAATCAACACCTCTCTTTCCTCTTCTTTCATTTCACTTATTATTTCTCTGACCAACACATCCTCTTCAGATATTCCATCGCAAACAAACATGCTTTCATTATCACTCAAGTTTGTGATTTCTTCTTTTTTTCTTTTCTTGATCACATCCAAAGAAAGGTTTACGGCTATCGCCCGAAGATAAGCATAGCAATTTTTTTCACTGTTGATGGTTTCAATTTTTTCAATAAGTTTTATGAAAGAGTCGCTGACAACATCTTCTGCCAACATTTTGTCTTTTAAATAACTATAGGAAAGATAAAACAAGTCTTTATACGCCAAAAGCATCAAGCGTTCAAGAGCATTTGTGTCTCCTTGCTTAAATTTTTTGATTAACGCCGTGGCATTTTCGCTTTTGTTCAACCCATTCTCCTTTGTAAAAATCCGTGTTAAGTTAAATCCCCCACATATTATATACGATTAACCCACTATGTTTTTGTGGTTTTTCATTAATATTATAGCACATTTTTTTCTTTTTTTGATAAACACGAACAAACAATTTCAATAACGAGACATTTTTCGATATATTTATTTGGTTTTTGATTTTTTATTTCATGAAAAACTATTTGACTATTTTATTTAAAAGTAGTATAATTATTTTATTAGACACTACACTCAAGGGAATTTTTAAATGTCAAAACCAAGTGAAAAACTGCAACAACTAAGAGAGAAGCAACTTGAAAAAGCACGAGTGAAAACTTTGGGCGAAGTTTTGGTTGCTGAATGCAAAGCAAAACTTACTGATATTTCAGTGCTTCAAAACATTATCGCCGAGGGCGGTGAAGCAACTTATTCAAATTCAAAACCACTTTTTGTCGCTTCAAAAGAGTTGAAATTTGATGTCGTCAAGTTTTTGATCGAAAAAGGGGCTCTCAAAAACCCTGTCGCATTTTCCTATGTTGCGAAAATGGTTGATTTCAAAGGCTACAAAGACGAAGAACACGAAGAGCAATATTTTGAACTTCTCAAGATGCTAATTGACCTTGACCCTGTTCAAAAACACAAACTTCTAGAACCATATATCAACGCAATGTGTGTTCAAGGAAAACTTCCAAGACTTCTGAATCTTTTAGCAAGGTTCAACATTTCTCATTATGAAGTTGCAAACATCGTTGGCCCAAGAATCATTTGTGAAGTTGTCGTTCGTGAACACTTTGAAATTCTTGCGTTCATTGAGATGCACAACAAGTGGATTAATCAAGAAGCATTCGATAGCGCCGTTCGAAGCAATGAATGGCTCACTCTTGAATATATTTTGAAGCATTCTGACCTAAGAGTTCCAACCGACAAAGCAGTCGGCGAAGCACTCTATGCTGGTCACTTCGAAGTTCTCCACATTCTTGAAAAAATCGGCTATGATTTCTATAAGCAAGAATCTGGAAAAGACGGCGCACACCCTCTGTATCTTGAGCGTGCCGCGAGAAGCGCTATGTATAACAACACAAACGGAATCAAATTCCTCTTTGAACATGGTTATGGTCCATCTGACATGTATAATGGAAAAACCCTTGTTGAAAACGCAATCGATGACAACAACTTCAAACTCCTCGCATGGCTAAAAGAAAACCCAACAACAACAAGAAAACAAGTCATTGTTTAATGGTTCTCAAAAAATGAAACATCCCCCGCATCAAGACTGCGAGATGTCGGGCTCAATGACATCAAAACGAAACTGCGAGGATTTAAACCGAAAATATTCAAAACAAAAAAACGCATAACGATTAAAAAATCCTTATGCGTTTTTTGGTGGAAAATTTCTTGAGTTACTTTTTTTTTTAAATATATCCCGCTTCTTCAAGAAATTCTTTGAACGAATATCCCGAACGGTCACAAATTTGCTTTAATGTTGTTATTGTTGGATTTAATGGCTTTCCTTTTGCAATCTCTTTCTCCAATTGCCCAATATAAGTATGGTCAAGTTGAACCAAATCACCAAAAGCACGCTGGGACATGTTTTTTTCTTTCCTAATTTTTTCTATTACTTTACCATAACTCATAATCAAATTATATCATAAAATAAAATGAAAATTTGGGGGAAATATCCCCCAAATACTTGACTCTGCCTTTTTCAATGTGCTATAATAAATTCATGAAGAAAGAAATCTGCAAAAAGTGCGAGTATTATTCTGCTTATTATCAAAAACATATTTATTCTTTTGAAAGGTTGAAATATGGTGTTTGCTCATTTCACAAAAAACCAATCAAAGAATTTGATGAATGTGAAAATTTTAAATGTCATGAAAAAAGGGAAAAAAGAAAAGACTCGTTTCTCTTAATTCAACTTGAGCATTGTTTGTTCGACATTCACAATATTTCACAAATACTAACAGAAAACTTTCACGATTCTCAGTGAAAAAAATAAGTGAGTCCACACCCAATAATAAAAACAAAACACTATTTCTATCATTGGTGCTATTGGCACTGAATATTGAAAAAAAGCATCCGTCAAAATTTGCGAAAAAAAACAAATCACAATGAATCACTGCGGTTTGTTTTTATTTATTTCATCTTTTTTTATGCCAAAATTCTTTTCAACATTTCTCTGCTTTCTTTGTTTCCTGTTAGGGCACTTTGTTCAAGAACATAGAGAGCAAGATTTTTTTCTTTTTCAAGAATGAGTGTTGCGAGGTGAACCGCAACAGCGTCAACTCCATAGCCAAAGGCGAGCTTGTAGTTCTTGACGGCATTTTTGATGTCCCCCTCGCTTTCAAAACAACTGCCGAGTTGAGCATAGGATTTATACTTTCCAAGTTGCGAAGAGAAAGTAAAAAATTTTTTTGCTTCAACAAAATTACCTGCTTTTTTTTCACGCAAACCTTTTTCATACAACGCTTCAATGTCGTTAATTTCACAAAGTCTTTCAACTTCGATGTCTTCCAAATCTTTGTAGATAGCCATAATTTCTTTATTGAATATGAAAAATATTGAATATGTGTTGTCAAATTAATATTTCAACATTATCTATTCAATATTTCGTATTAAATGTTCAATCCATCTAAAACCTCACTCCTCTTTCAATCAATCTTTCTCTGACTTTTTCCATTGAAGCGTTAACTTCTTCTTGAGTGAGGTTTCTCTCCATTAGTGAAAAGTGGAATCTTAGAGTCACTGAACTCTCTCTTGAACCTTCTTTTTCATAGATGTCGATTATGTCGACTTTTCTCAAACTATTGATTCCCGCATTTGCCCAAGCATTTTCAACATCACAAAACATTATGTTTTTGTTCATGATGAGTGTGAGGTCAAACGTCATTTGTGGATACTTTGAAACTTCCGCGATTTTTTCTTTTGCTTTTTCCTTTGTTCCAAACGCATTGAAATAGAGTTCAAAACAAACAATACTTGCATTTTTATCGATTTCATCCTTGACATTTGGATGAACAAGGTTCAAAATTCCGACTGGCTCATCTTCAGTGCAAACAATATAGAAATTTTTCGGATGTTCATATTCTTTTTTGAATGTTGCTTCAGAGTCGAGAACAAAATGTGGGTTAATTCCTTTTGTGTCACCTAGTATACATTTTATGATTTTTGTTGCCTCTAAGAACAAATCTTTCTCTTTTTTCTTCTTCGAAAAAAGAACGCAACCAAGACTCATCTCTTCTTTGATTTCTCCGTCTTCACGATCAAATATGCGACCGATTTCAAAAACACCAAATTCATCATTAAAGAATCTGTTTTCATAGACCACGGGCAACAATGACGAAACAATAGTTTTTCTCAAAGTGTCATTTTCAGAGTTTTGCGCATTTTGAATGCGAATATTCGGTTCAATCTCAATTCCAAGTTTCTTCAACTTTTTTGCGTCTTGCCAAATATAATTGTGAATTTCATGCATTGAAAACTTGTCAACCAAAATATCTTTGATTCTGCGAACAAGACGAGAAGATTGCGAAACATAAGAATTAATTTGACCATCATTCTGCATCTTGCATTCTGCATTCTGCATTGAAAGCGAAGGCGGAGATGCGATAAAATTGTCGTAGCCATAGATTCTTGAAATTTCTTCGATGATGTCCTCTTTGATTGAAATGTCTTTCGTTCTTCTCCAAGATGGAACTTTGACTTCAAACGATTTTTTCGTCTCATTAAATTTCACTCCAAACCCTAAAGACAAAAGTATTGAAGATATTTTTTCTTTCTTGATGTCAATGCCTGTGATTCTGTCAATGTAGTCTTTTGTCAAATTCAATTTGACTTCGTCATACTTTTTCACATGGTTATCAATAAGGTTGTCGATTTTTATGCTTGGACAAATCTCTTTCAAAAGAAAAACAAAACGAGCAATCGCCTGCAGCGTCAATTCTGGGTCAAGAGTCTTTTCAAAGCGTGAAGAAGAGTCTGTTCTCACTCCGAGTTTATTTGAAGTTTTACGAACAGAAACCGGGCAAAAAGTTGCGCTTTCCAAAACGATTGCATTTGTTTCCGACTTCGTCGCACTATCAAGTCCGCCGATTACACCCGCAACCGCGACAGGAAGAGAATCCGACATAATCATCATCATGCCTTTTTCAATGTTTCTTCTCGTGTTATCAAGAGTCGAGAACTCACCCTCAAAACCGTTTTGAACACTCAATTTTCCGATGTGACCTTTTTCAAACGCATGCATTGGTTGACCAACTTCAAGCATGACATAGTTTGTCAAATCCGCTAAAAGGTTGATTGAACGCTGACCAACATAATGCATGCGAATTTTCATTGTGTTTGGAGTTTGGAGTTTGAAGCTTGAACCTAGAGCCAAATTATTTTTATCCTCAATTTCACGCTCCACTTCACTCGCACTCTTGATATTTTCAATCGTCAAACATGAATATCTGTGAACTCCCTCGCAAACTTTAATTTCCGTTTCGCTCTTTGTCGGCAGTTTTTCTTTTTTGAAATCTTTCAAAGGCTTTCCTAGAATCGCAGCGACTTCGCGCGCGACACCGAACATACCCCACATGTCAGGGCGGTTCGTCACGCTCTTGTTGTCGATTTCAAAAACAACATCTTCAATCGAAAGAACTTTTTTGATGTCCGTTCCGTTTTTGACTGGTTTTCCGCCAATAGTCAAATCTTGCTCACTCAGTTCGATTATGCCGTCGCTGTGACCGATTCCCAATTCATCCGCACCGCAACACATTCCAAAAGACGGGTGCCCCGCAACAGTCGTCGGCTTGATTGTCAAATCTCCCAAAACCGCACCTTCAAGAGCGATTGCAGTTTTCAAACCTTTCCTTGCATTCATAGCACCACAGACAATGTCAAGCGGAGTTTTTTCCCCAACATCAACTTTGCATAAGCTTAGCTTTTTCGAGTTCGGTGCTTTCTCGCACTCAACAATTTCACCAACAACGATGTTGTTGATGTTTTTTCCAACATACTCCACGTCGTCGATTTCCGCAACACGAAGAGTAAAATTTTCAAGTAGTTTTTCAATTTCGTTGCCCTTGATGTCAACGAAGTCTTTTAGCCAATTTATTGATATTTTCATAATGCCTTTTAATGCACAACACTTAACTCATAACGAATAATGATTGTTAAAATTCTATCTCTCGTTATGCGTTATGTGTTATGCTTTGATTTTCAGTTCCTCAATCTTTCCGCCATTGAAAACTCTGATGTCTTTAACAGCAAATTTCATCATCGCCAGTCTTGTCAACCCAAGCCCAAAAGCAAAACCGCTATATTTTTCTGTGTCAATATCTCCTTGTTTCAAAACATTCGGGTGAATCATTCCGCATGGACAAAGTTCAAGCCAACCAGAATGCTTGCAACTCGGACATCCCTTCGCACCACTTTCAGACTCCTGTCCACCACAAATCAAGCACTTAATATCCAACTCAAACCCCGGTTCAACGAACGGGAAATAACCCGGGCGAAGACGAACTTCAACATCACGTTCGAACACTTTACTAAGCATTGTTTTCATGAAATAAATCAAGTTTGAAATTGAAACTCCCTCGTCAATCATCATGCCTTCCATTTGAAAAAAAGTGTTCTCATGGGTCGCGTCTGTCGCTTCGTTCCGAAAACATCTTCCCGGAAAAATTGCCCTAAGTGGCGCGCCATACTTTTTCATTAACGCATTTTGAGCAGCGGAAGTGTGAGTTTTTAGAAGTTTGGGATTTTGTCCTGATTCATTCTCTAAGTAAAATGTGTCCTGCATATCTCTTGCTGGATGATGTTCTGGAATGTTGAGTGAAGTGAAACATTCAAAGTCGGAAACTGCTTCAGAATAATCTTCAATAGAAAAACCCATTGATGCAAAAATATCTTCAAGTTCATTGATGATTTTTGTTATTGGATGAAGAGATCCAGACTTCGCTTCATATGGAAGTGAAGCATCATAAAGAGTCGTCATCGCAATCTTTGCATTCAGTTCCGCTTCTTTAATTCTCTTGCCCTTTTCTTCAATCTCAGAACTAATAGCATTCTTCAACTCATTGAGCGCTTGTCCCATTTCCCGTCTTTCTTCTTTTGGAACTGCCCCCAAAGCATTGAGAAGTTCTTGAACCTTTCCCTTCTTTCCCAAAAATTCAACCCTAATCACGTCAAGCTCCTCACTTGATGCCACAGGCTGAATTTTCAAAACAAATTCGTCTTTTATTTCGTGTAGTTTGTTCATATTGTTTTATTATATCACCTTTAAAATTTTAATGCAATTCATTTTATGTTATCAAAAACATTATACTAAAAATCATTATTGATATTTGCAACGCAACAATTGAGATATTTAAAGTTAAAATGTGAAACAAGTCTTTTCTTTTCAATCCTTTTATTCCATCTGTCATCGCTTTTATTCCAAATCCAATCGCAACAAGACTAAAAATTCCGGGAACAACCACAAGCGGAACATTAAAATACCTCAAAACAGTTGGCAAAAGCGCCAGAAAAAATATCATGACAACTGTCGCAATTGCAGCACTAACAATAGCACCCCTTAAACCTCTTTTTCTTTCTTTTGTCCTGCACTTGCTGCAAACTATCTTTTCAATCTCAATTGCAACCCCACAAATTTCACACATTTTATGATTTTATTCTCCTTCTTCTTTTTTTCATGTATTTTGGAGTTTTAAATTGCACTGATTTTTATTTGTCAAGTGTTTTCAACACTCTTGTTCAGAAACTGCTATTACTAGTTAAATCCCAACAGAGAGGCTTGAAAACCCTTGTTCAACAGTTTTCAACTGCTTTATCGAGTTCTGCTTATGTTTGCACTCTCCGTCAAAAGGTTTGAAGACCCTATTTCCCAACGCAGAAGTTTTTGAAAATTTCTGTGACAACCTCATCGGTCGCTTTGATGCCTGTTATTGATGATATTGAATTTAGTGCTTCAGTCAAATCAACATTGACACAGTCAAGGGTGAATGAATCGAGGTTTTCAAGCGCGAGTGCGAGTGACTCTTTTGCTCGAACAAGCGCTTCATAGTGGCGAGGGTTGGAAATTAGTGAGAGCGGAGAGCTGGAAGTTAAGAATGGAGATGCTGTCAACTCCTTTGACTTTTCTGACAACAACTTTTTTAACTTCTCAATGCCCTCTCCAGTTTTCGCACTGATTCCAATATCACAATTTTCAACCTTTTCCGCGATGTCAATTTTGTTTTGAACACGAATAATTATTTTTGGGTTTGAGTCTAGAGTCAAATTATTTTTCTCATTCACTCCATTCTCCACACTCCACACTCCACACTCTAAAACCATGTCCGCCGTGTCGACCATTTTTTTTGTTCTTTCGATTCCGATATTTTCAACTTCGTCATCACTCTCACGAATACCCGCCGTGTCAATGAGAACAAATTTTTGTCCGCCGATTGAGAAATTCTCTTCAATGTAGTCCCGAGTTGTTCCTGCAATTGCAGTGACTATTGACCTCTCATGACCTAGGAGCGCGTTCATGAGCGACGACTTCCCGACATTAGTTTCCCCAACCAATGCAACTCGAACACCCTCTCGAAGTAGCCTGCCTTGACCATAGGATGCAATGAGCGCGCCAACTTTTTCAAGCGTTTTCTTAACGCTCTTTTGAACATCGCTCTTTGTGACTTCTTCAAGGTCTTCTTCAGGATAGTCAACACAGACCGCTATTTTCGCAATGACTTCAACGAGTTCGCGCTCCAAAACTTGAACGCTATTCTTGACTCCACCACTCAACGAATCAAACGCTATTCTCGCTTCCCCCGCTGTTTGAGCATGAATCAAGTCAACAATCGCTTCCGCTTTCGTCAAATCAATCTTTCCATTTAAGAACGCGCGCTTTGAAAACTCACCATTTTCCGCAGTTCGACATCCCTTGGAAATAAAACATTTCAAAATCTCATTCGTCAAAAATTCTCCGCCATGAGGAAACAACTCGACCATGTCCTCACCCGTGTAGGAATTGGGAGCAGAGAAAAACGCAATCATCACCTCGTCGCGAATTATATTCGAGAGTGGCGTTTGAAGTTTGAAGTTTGGAGTTAGGGTCAAATTGTTTTTATCTTCCACTCCACTCTCCACTCTCCACTCTCCACTCTCAAACAAACCGTAATGCAAAAACTTCGGCTTGATTGTTTCTTTGACAGTCACAAGCCTTTTTGCTATTTCATGAACACCCTCTCCTGATAGTCGGATGATTGAAATCGCACCCGTCCCGCGAGGCGAGCTGATTGCGACTATTGGAGGGGACTGGGGAGGAGTTTTTTGGTTCTTTTGTTTTTTCATGATTTTTTAGTGAACAGTGAATTTTTGTTGTAAAAATATTTAAAAACTCTTTAACAACCGTTATTCACATTTGTCATTAGCTATTTCAATCTCGCTATCTCCCTCTCACTCTCCCTCTTGACATCTTTCTCTTTCAAGGTTACTCGTTTGTCGTGTTGTTTTTTTCCTCTTGCAAGTCCAATTTCGACTTTGACATAGTTTCCTTTAAAATAGATTTTTGTTGGGACAAGCGTTAATCCCTTTTGAGCGATTTTGCCAACTAGTTTCTTTATTTCGCTTTTGTTAAGAAGCAATTTTCTGTTTCGTCTTGGCTCAGCGTTGAAGTATGAACCTTTTTCATATGGATTAATATGACAATTCTTAAGAAAAAGCTCCCCTTTGTCAAAATGACAAAAGGCGTCTCTGAGCGAAACTCCGCCCATTTTCACGCTTTTCACTTCGTTTCCTTCAAGGACAATTCCTGCCTCAATGCTCTCTTCAATAAAATAATCATGAAATGCTTTTTTGTTTTTGTCTATTATTTTCATTCTAGTAATGAATAGTGAATAGTGTCGGTTGAAACAGTTTTTAAATATTTTTACAACAAAAATTCACTATTAACTAATTCTCTTCACGACAGCCTTTAGTCTGTATTCACATTTTTTCGCCCCCAACAACTTCGCCATTTCTCCTGCTCCTCCACATGTCGTGATCGCGCCCGTGATTGCGATTCGAAAAATCCACATGACTTGACCCTTTTTCAACGATTCACTTTCGGCAAATTTTGCAAACTCTTCATTAAGGTTGTCAAAACCGTTTTTAATAACATCAATCAATTTTGGCAATATTCTTTTTGCAAGCTCAACATCTGTTTTGTTCTTTTCATGAACGAAGTTATTCAGTTCAAAAGATTCAAATTCATTTTCTTTCAAAAACTCCGTCAAATGAGAAACATCTGCGAGAGTGTCACATCTTCCTTGCAAAAGCGTTGCGAGATATTTCAAATCATATCCTTCTAGCCATTCACACTTTTTCATGAACGGTTCAGCAAGAGAATAGAATTCATCCGCACTCAATTCTTTGATGTAGAGCGAGTTTATAAACCTCATTTTGTTTTCATCAAAAATACTCGGCGACCTTGAAATTCCGTCAAGAGAAAATTTTTCTTCCAACTGCTTTAGGTCAAATTTTTCTTCTGTTGACTTCGGGCTCCAACCAAGAAGCGCAATATAGTTGAGTATTGCATCACGCAAAAAGCCTTTTTTGACAAAGTCGTCATAAGACGCCGCACCATGCCTTTTTGAAAGCTTTTGTTTTGCATCTTTCATTATTGGTTGCAAGTGAATATATTTCGGGATTTCCCAGCCAAATGCTTCATACAATAGATTATACTTTGGAGTTGATGAGAGATATTCCGTTCCGCGAATAACATAGTTTATTCCCATTAAATAATCGTCGACAACATTTGCAAAATTATAAGTCGGAAATCCATCAGATTTCAAAAGAACATTGTCTTCCAAATCCGCATTTGGAACCGTTATTTTTCCAAACACCATATCTTCATATTCAGAAAATCCCTCTGTTGGAACATTTTGACGAATGCAAAATGGAACATTTTTTTTAATATTTTCCTCTATTTGCTTTTTTGATAGCTGCAAGCATTTTTTGTTGTATTTTGAAATGACTGTAGGGGCGACCATTGCTCTCCCGCTACTTTGTTCCGCGACCGACGACAGGCGGTCAGCCTCTATATATTCATCAACCTCCTCACTTTCACAACCATTGTGCGTTGTGCATTGTGCATTGTGCATTGAACAAAAGCAACGATACGCAGCTCCCGTCGCCAAAAGCTTTTCCGCATACTTCGCATAAATCGCTCTTCTTTCGCTTTGAATATATGGCCCAAATTCACCGCCAACATCGGGCCCCTCAGAATAATGAACACCACATTCACGAAGCGTTGAATAAATAACTTCTTTCGCGCCCTCGACTTCCCTTTCTTGGTCAGTGTCCTCAATTCTCAAAATAAAATCGCCCCCATGCTTTTTTGCATAGAGATATGCATATAATGCCGTTCGAAGTCCACCAATGTGCAAAAATCCCGTTGGAGACGGAGCGAAACGAGTTTTAACTTTTTTGTCCAAATTTACTTTACTTGTGCCCATGGAAGTAGTATACTAGAAACACGAAATAAAAGCAAATGTTTTATTGTTGAATATTGAATATGGAATATGTGTTGATAAATTATTTTTTTATCTTTACCTATTCAATATTCAATCAAAAGGAGCTACCATGTTAAAAGACCTTAAAGAACTTCTGCAAATTCCATCAGTTGAAGACCTCAAAACCGCAACCCCAACAATGCCATTCGGAAAAGAATGTCATCACGCACTCGAATGGTTTTTGCAAAAATCAAGTGAGTATGGCTT
>WQSV01000002.1 GCA_009787685.1 Bacillota bacterium | reverse complement strand
AAGTTCAAGCGTTAACATCGCTCCGTTTGTCACGGAGTTTTTGACCGGAAGAATCGCGGTCACCAATAACGGAAGTTTGACGAATGCAAAGCAATTAAAAGAAGAATTGAAAAGCTATGGAGTTCAATTCAATGCTAGTTGTGACAGTGAAGTTATTTCAAAACTTTTTGCATTTCATATTGTTAAACAAAAAGATTTGATGAAAGGGGTTTTGAAAGCGGCGGACTTGTTGCAAGGTGCATTCTCTTTGATTATTATGGTTGGAGATGAGAAGTTGATTGCAATTCGCGACAAACATGGGTTTCGTCCTCTTTGCATTGGAAAAAGCGAATTTGGAATGGCAGTTGCGTCCGAGAGTTGCGCTCTTTCGACAACAGGGTTTGATTTTCTTTTTGACGTTGCACCCGGGGATGTTGTTGTTATTGAAAAGGGTGAAATAATCCACCAAATGAACCGTGGTGAGCTTATTGAAAAACTTCGTCTCGACAAAGGCCAAAAATGTCGTGCGCCACTAGGGTTGTGTATTTTTGAATATGTTTATTTTGCTCGTCCAGACAGCGTTATTGAAGGACTCTCGGTTTATGAATCGCGTGTCAACATGGGGAAAGTTTTGGCGAAAGAACATCCAGTTGATGCTGACGTTGTTTGCGGGGTTCCAGATTCTGGACTAGAAGCGGCAATTGGATTTTCGCAAGGAAGTGGAATTCCATTGGCGTCTGGTTTTGTTAAAAATCGTTATATTGGAAGAAGTTTTATTTATCCAACTCAAGGTGAGCGAGACACAGCGGTTCGCTTGAAATTAAATCCACTCAAAGAAAGTGTTTCGGGAAAAAGAGTTGTTTTGGTTGATGATAGCATTGTTCGCGGAACAACAATTGCAAAAATTGTTTCTGGAATCAGAAAAGCGGGAGCAAAAGAAGTCCATTTGAGAATATCATCCCCACCGTTTTGTTTTAATTGCAACTATGGAACAGATATTGAAAGTGAAGATAAACTGATTGCGAACCAAATGACAATTCCAGAAATTGCCCAAAAAGTCGGAGCTGATTCCTTGGGCTACATCAGCATTGATGGACTAAGAGAAGCTTGTCAAAAGTGCAAGTTGAAAATGTGTAGTGTTTGTTTTGAAGGGAATCAAGGTAGAGTGAAGAGCTAAACAAAGTGAAAAACTTAGGGGAGTTATTTCTTCGTTCTAAAATTAAAAAACCATGCTAAAACTCAAAAATATTTCAAAAACCTATTCCACTTTAAGTGGAGCGAGTGTCAAGGCACTTGATGGGGTTTCGACTTCTTTTAAAGATACGGGGCTGGTTTTTGTTTGTGGGAAAAGCGGAAGTGGAAAGACGACGTTGATTAATATTTTGAGCGGAATGGACATTTGTGATGATTATGCTAAAGAAGAAAGCGAATTCATGATTCTCGACAGAGAGTTTTCCTTGATGTCAAACAGTGACCTTGATGCATATCGCAACTCTTATGTTGGCTATGTTTTTCAAGATTTTGGACTAATGAATGAATTGGATGTCGCGGAAAATGTTGCACTTTCAAAAACGCTACAAAATGAAAGCGTGATTAATGATGAAGTCGAAGAAGTTTTGAAAAAGGTTGGACTTAATGAGCATGGAAAAAGAAAGGTCTATGAATTGAGTGGAGGACAAAAACAACGCGTTTCAGTTGCAAGAGCCCTCATTAAAAATCCTAAAATTTTATTTGCGGATGAACCAACGGGTAATCTCGACAGCGAAACATCAAAACAAATATTTGAACTATTCAAAGAATTGTCGAAAACGATGCTTGTCATTGTTGTGACCCATGACATTGAAAGTGCATGGATTTTCGGAGACAGAATAATTTCCCTTGAATACGGAAAAGTTGTTGCTGACAAGAAAAAGAGACAAGAAATCGATTTCGATGAAATAAAAAAGGATTATCTCAAAAAGATTAATGAGCATTTTGAGGACGAAGTTTTGGAAGAGATTTCAGCGGAAACGGAATATACTCCTCAAAAATTCGTCAAAAAAAAGAGTAAAATGCCACTTGGTGTTGCTCTTAGATTGTGTCTTTCTTCAATCAAGGCTCGCAAAGTCAGATTTATTTTCACAATACTTCTAACGACACTTGCCCTCACAGTTTTTATCTTGGCGGATTTTATGAATCGATATGATTATGAAAGTGCAGTTCTTTCGACGATGAACAGGCATGGAATCAACACTTTAATTCTGACAGGAAGAGGTTATGCAACGAATGCAAACACAGGGGAAGTGAGCATGATTTCAATTCCGCTCCACAGCTACATGGTTGACTATCTTCTTGACGAAATTGACAACCCGACGTTTCTTGCAATGCCCATTGCTGGAATGAATATTCCGTTGTATGGTGGGGGGGTGGGAAGTGTTTGGCGCACCCCAATAAACAGCGTTATTCCAATGCATTCGGAACTTAATGACGAAAATTTGACGGACTTTTTTGGTGCGACGTTGTTGAGTGGCGAGTTTCCCCGATTTCAAAACGAAAGAATTTTGGAAGTCTTGCTCTCTGACTACATGGCGGACAATTTCTTTCGAAATGGCGGAGCGTCTTTTCACAACAGAAGACTAGCTCCATTGAGTAGTTTCGTTCCCGAAGGAGACACTCTTTCTTTGTTGGAAGAGATGAGGCTTCAAGAAGAATTCAATAAAAACTTGATTGGAGCGAATTTCGTGTTTTTTGGAATTGAGTTTCGTATTTCGGGAATTTTTTCAACAGACTTCAGAGATGTTCACGATGATGAGGACGGAAGAAAAAGGTTTAACTCCATGAATGTGTGGTCACATCTTTTAACTATTCGCTGTTGTCATTTTTATTTCATGCGTCAAAATTTTTCGCAATCAGGCGTTGTGTTTGCCACTATTTCTGGAAGCAGGAGAGAGGATTTGCAGGCGATTAGAGCAGTCTATGACAACCAAATGCTGGCGCTAACATTCATGGGAGCGGAACTTTGGGGAATGCAAATGGTGTTTGGGCTAATTGGAACGCTTCTGCAATGGGGCTCATTGGTTTTGTTCTTTTTTGCGATGTTGCTGGTTTTTAATTTTATTTCTTCGTCTGTGACCAGCAAGCAAAGCGATATTGGCATACTCCGAACAATGGGCGCGAAAAATCGGGACACGGCAAAAGTCTTTGCCTTTGAGGGAGGGATAATAACAGTTCTGTCCGTGGTTTTTGCAACTCTTCTCGCGCTTTTAGGAATTCCGCTTTTGAACATTGCATTGAGCGCGGAGTTTGTGACAAGGTTGAATGTTTTGACTTTTCAACCCCTTTCAGTCTTGTTCGGTGCGCTTGCAACGATTGCGACGGTAGCACTCGCGCTAACCATATCACTTTGGAGAATTTCAAGAATGAAAGCGATTGATGCGTCAAAGAGACGAAACTAGTTTTAAAGATGTTGACAAGGGTCTTCGACCCCTCTGTCGAGGAATTTCTTGTAAAAGTAATTTCTCACAAAAGTATCGAAGATACTTGACAAGGGCTTTCAGCCCTTCTGTGAGAGATTGTTTTTACTAAAAATTCTCCGACAAGAGCATCGAAAACCCTTGTCAAGCACCTTCGATGCCTTTGTTGAGATTGTTCCATGTAGTAGCAGTTTCCAACAAAACTGTTGAAAACTGTTGACAAGGGTCTTTGACCCGTTTGACGCTGAACGCGAATACGAGTAAAATCCGACAGAACAGTTGAAAACTGTTGACAAGTGTCTTTGATGTCTTTATTGAGGTTGTTTCATGTAATAGCACTTTCCGTCAAAGGGGTCGAAAACCCTTGACAATTGTGGTTGCAAAAAATCTCTTTGTCAAAAAATCAAAATTTTTTGTTGAAAACTTACAAAAAATCTCTTGACAAAAAAAAAGTTTTGTGGTATTATTAAACACATGAAAATTGAGTGTCTACTTGTTATGGTGAGCGCGAACTTAGTCGTTGCATACCTAGGCTAGTGGACACCTTTTTTTTTGCTCATATTGCGAGAAAAGCATGGGATTAGCACCAAAAAACATATTTTGAGATTCGAGTATGCATGAGAAATGCAGTCAGTCATTGCAAAATGTATTTTTGGGATTGCTCCGCACCTTTTTTGAATGTGAGAAAACTGGAGGAACAATTAAACATATGAAAGACGCATTTTTGGTTTTAGCAAACGGAAGAGTGTTCAAAGGGAAGTCCTTTGGGCATGATGGTGAAGTTTTGGGAGAAATTGTTTTCACAACAGCGATGACAGGCGCTGTTGAAACCTTGACGGACCCGAGTTATTTTGGGCAAATTGTCACAATGACTTTCCCTCTTGTTGGCGGGGCTGGAGTCAACGAAGAAGATTTTGAGAGTGGAAAATCTTGGGCAAAGGGAGTTGTCATCAAACATCCTTGCAAAAATCCTTCAAACTTTAGAAGTCAAGGTGACATTGAAGCAATGCTCAAAAAGCACAAAGTCACTGGTATTTGTGATTTTGATGTGAGAGCGCTTTCGAAAATTATTCGCGATGAAGGTGTTATGGGCGCAAAAATAATGTTCAGCGAACCAACTAAAGTCGATGTTGAAGATGCGAGGCAATTTGTCATCAAAGGAGCAACAGAAGCAGTTTCAATGCAAGACGCACTTCGTGTGGAATGCCAAAACAAAAACTTGAAAAAAGTTGCACTAATCGACTTTGGAACAAAACGCGCAGTTGAAAAGGCTCTCATTGAAAGAGGATGCTTTGTCAAGAAGTTTCCATTCAATGCGACTGCGGAAGAGATTTTAGAGTTTGCTCCCGATGGTATTTTGCTTTCCCCCGGGCCGGGAGAACCAAATGATAAAACAAACGAGTCAGTTGTGAAAATGATTAAAAAACTTGTCAAATCGAATGTTCCTATTTTTGGAATTTGCATGGGGCACTTGTTGCTTGCTCTTGCAAACGGATTAAAAACAAGAAAATTAAAATCTGGACATCGCTCAACAAATCAACCAATCAAAGAACTTTCAACTGGCAAAGTTTTTATAACAAGTCAAAACCACGGCTATGAAGTCATCGCGTCGAATTGCTCAATGGTCAACGTTAACGACAACTCATGCGAAGGAATTGACTATGGAAAGTCATTCTCAGTCCAATTCCATCCCGAAGCTCACGGAGGACCAAAAGACACAATGTTCCTCTTTGACAGATTCGTTGAAAGAATGGGAAAATAACTAGGCAAAAACATGACAAAAGAGTTTTAAAACTTTATTAGTAGCGATTTTGGCGGTGATATTTACAGTGCCGATGATGGGTTGCGGACTTTTGAATATTAGTAAAAGAGGTGAGGGTATATGGTGAATATTTGATTTATTACAGACTAAATCGCAATGAAATATATTGCTTGAAGAAAGGTCTAGAGCAATAAGCAGTGAAGGGGTTTTAAGGTTGCACGCTGAGATTGACGAGTGAAGAGTGGTGGGGAGAATTATGTTGTGCTTAATAATGTAAGCAAAATAGATCAATATTCTTTCTTAGCAAACGATACAACAACAACACTTATGGGCACAAATACAATGCTTTTGCGGATGGAACTCCTTATGCAGTTCAAAGAGACAGGAGTAACGAGAGGCATGATGTTTTTCAATATGATTATTCTAGATTCTTAGTGGAGTTGAACGAGCATAATGAAGCAGAACTCTCCATTTATCGCCTAGACGCAACTCCACAGTCTTACACAAACTTTAACTCTAACCAAGCGTTCACTTCTAACCCACAATCCCCATGGTTCAACCGAATTCAAAGCCCTTACATACACAGCATAATCGTCTTTGATGTTGATGAAAGTTAAAAGTATCATGAATATATGTATAATCACCTTGCGATAATGCTTGTCATGATTTCCTATGATTATCTTCATCATTTTGGACAAGTTACTAAGTTTAATTTTACTGGACACTCAACCGGTGGAGCAATTGCCGTGATGTTTGCGAATCGCTTTCCGTTGAATGTTGGTGAGGTTTTTGCTGTTGATGCTTCATTAATGGGGACATCGCTTGAGGGAATTTTTGAATTATGTCCATATTCCAGAATGAACAAGGGAGATAAGATATAGGGATTTTTATGAGGCGACTGGATTTAGAAGCATGACAATTCCACAGAGCGTGGAGAGAGTTGTTGACGGAGCTTTTCGTCGATATATCGTCTGGGTTCAAATGCAATATGGTAGCATTAATGGTTCAAGAGAGAAGACGACACTCTAAAGATTTCCAGATTAAAATATGAAAAAAATATGTCAGTTTCATGATATATAAACAAGTAGACAAACAACCTTGAAAACAAAATGCAACTATGATACGAAATTGTTTTCACAAGATGACTATGACAGAAGCGTCATGGACGCAAAGGAGCATTAAAATTATGCCACATGATAAGAAGATTAAAAAAGTAATGGTTATTGGGTCGGGTCCAATTGTTATTGGACAAGCGGCTGAATTTGACTATGCGGGCACTCAAGCGTGTCGAGTTCTCAAGCAAAATGGTATTGAAATCGTTTTGATAAACTCAAACCCTGCGACCATCATGACGGACAAAAACATTGCGGACAAGATTTATATTGAGCCGTTAACTTTGGAGACCGTTAAAAGAATTGCGATGAAAGAAAAACCAGATGGTATTCTTTCTGGTTTGGGAGGTCAAACCGGACTAACTCTTTCAATGCAACTAGCGAAGAGTGGCTTTTTGAAAGAGCATGGTATTCGCTTGTTGGGGTCTCTTCCAGAGACTATTGACAGAGCGGAGGACAGGCAAATTTTCAAGGACTTGATGGAAAAAATCGAGCAACCTTGCGTTCCGTCTGTCACAGTTACGACTGTTGAAGAAGCGGTGAAGTTTGCGAAAGAGAGAGGCTATCCAGTTGTCGTGCGTCCAGCATTCACCATGGGTGGAGCAGGCGGTGGGTTCGCTTTCAACGAAGATGAACTCAAGAACATTTGCTCGGGAGGAATTGCAATGTCTCCAATCGGGCAGTGTCTTATTGAAATGTCGATTGCAGGTTGGAAAGAAATCGAGTTTGAGGTTATTCGCGACAAAATGGGCAACAAAATTATTGTTTGTTCAATGGAGAACGTTGACCCTGTTGGGATTCACACGGGCGATAGCATTGTTGTTGCACCATGCTTAACGCTTGGTGATAAAGAGTTTCAAATGCTTCGAAGTGCATCATTGAACATTGTTGAAGCTCTTGGAGTTGAGGGCGGGTGTAATGTCCAGCTTGCACTCAATCCAGACAGTTTTGAATATGCGGTTATTGAAGTTAACCCGAGAGTTTCGCGCTCATCGGCTCTTGCGTCAAAAGCAACGGGATATCCAATTGCGAAAGTTGCAACTCAAATCGCAATCGGCTACACTCTTGATGAAATCGAAAATCCTGTCACAAAAACGACAAAAGCATGTTTTGAGCCAGCGATTGACTATGTTGTTGTCAAGCTTCCAAAGTTTCCGTTTGACAAATTTGTCTATGCAGAAAACAAGCTTGGAACTCAAATGAAAGCGACAGGCGAAGTTATGGCGATGTCGGACAATTTTGAGAACGCACTAATTAAAGCGGTCAGAGGAGCAGAGCTTGGATTGAAAGGCTTGGACTCGCCGAGACTCATTGAAAAGAAAGACAGCGAAATTCGAGCAATGCTCAACGAAAAAACTGACCAAAGATTGTTTGTTGTCTATGAAGCGTTGAAGCGTGGGGTTTCAGTTGAAGACATTTTCAACATAACAAAAATTGACAGATGGTTCTTGAATGCGCTTGTCAGAATAATTAAGAGTGAAAACAAGGATAAAAAAGTTGAAAACAACCCAAAACTAGTCTACAAAATGGTGGACACTTGTGCTGGCGAGTTTGATTCTAAAACCGCATATTTTTATTCAATAGAAAATGGCGAAGAAAACGAGGCGCTTCCGTTTATTCAAAACAGCAAGAAAGAAAAAGTTGTTGTTTTGGGATCTGGGCCAATTCGAATCGGGCAAGGAATTGAATTTGACTATGCTTCTGTTCATTGTGTTTGGACGCTTCGCAAACTTGGCTATGATGCGATTGTTATTAACAACAATCCAGAAACTTTATCAACTGATTTTGACACGGCAGACAGGCTCTATTTTGAGCCACTTTGCATTGAAGATGTCATGAGTATTATCAACATTGAAAAGCCAATCGGTGTTGTTGTTGCGTTTGGTGGCGGAACCGCAATAAAACTTGCAAAAGGATTGTCTGACAGAGGTGTTAAAATACTTGGAACAAGTGCCGATGCAATCGATATTTGTGAAGATAGGGATAGGTTCGACAAACTTCTTGAAGGGCTTAATATTCGTCGTCCAGATGGTGTTGGTGTCTTCACAAAAAATGATGCGCTGAAAGAAGCGAGAAAACTTGGCTATCCAGTCTTGATGAGACCGTCGTATGTCTTGGGTGGACAGAACATGATTATTGCGTTCAATGACGATGACATTATTGAATACATGGATATCATTTTGAGAAGAGAGTTGAATGGGCCAGTTCTCATCGACAAATATTTGAAAGGAAGAGAGATTGAAGTTGATGCAATTTGTGACGGTGAAGAAGTTTTGATTCCCGGAATCATGGAACAAATTGAAGCGACGGGTGTTCACTCGGGAGATAGTATTGCGGTCTATCCAACAATCAATGTTGGAAAAATCCTTGCGGACAGAGTTTTGGCATTGACCAAAAAAATAGTCAAAGCCCTTGATGTTCGAGGATTAGTCAACATTCAATATGTTCTTTATGAAGGAGAAATTTATGTCATTGAGGTCAATCCTCGTGCGTCAAGAACAGTGCCGTATATTTCAAAAGTGACGGGCATCGACATGTGCGAACTTGCGGTCAGATGTTCCCTTGGAGAAAAATTGAGAGACTTGACACCGCTCAAAGGCATTGCTCCAGTCCCTGATTTCGTCACTGTCAAAGTTCCAGTTTTTAGCTTTGAAAAACTAACAGGACTTGATACTCTTTTGGGGCCAGAAATGAAATCAACGGGCGAGGTTCTTGGCTTAGGGCGAACTCTTGAAGAAGCGCTCTACAAAGGTCTTCTTGGTGCGGGCTACAAAATGAAGAAAAAAGGCGGAGTTCTTATTACGGTGAGTGATGCAGACAAAGACGCGATCATTGCTGTCGCAAGAAAGTTTCAACAAGAAAGTTTTGAAATCTATTCAACAAGTGGAACGGCGAAATTTTTGCAAAAAAATGGAGTTGATGTTGCAAAAGTCGTTAAAAAAGCGAAAGAGTCAAAGACTGACAACACTGTCACTTTGCTTGAAAGCGGAAAAGTTGCTTATGTTGTTTCAACAAGTGAAAAAGGCAGAGACCCCGCAAGAGACGACGTTAAAGTCAGAAGAAGAGCAGTTCAACTTGGAATTTCCTATGTCACAAGTGTCGACACAGCAAGGGCGTTAATTTATAGCATTGCAAGTGGCTACAGTGAAGAGACTGTTGAATTGATTGATATTAATGCACTATTTTAACAATCCATAATTTCACAGTTCAGAATGCACAATGAAGATTGATTTTTAAAAGTTTAGGTCAACAGTAATTGTGCATTGTGTCATTATGCATTGTCGGAGAATTTTTTTATGAGAATAAATCTAGAAAATTATATTGAAGAACAGATTTCTGACATTAAAAATAAAGTCGGAAAAGAGAAAGTTTTGCTTGGACTCAGTGGCGGAGTTGATTCATCAGTTTGCGCGGCACTTTTGTCAAAAGCAATACCGGGACAGCTGATTTGCGTTTTTGTCGATCATGGGTTTATGCGTAAAAACGAGGGAGATGAAATTGAAGAGGCTTTTAAAGATTTTGATTTGAAGTTGATTCGTGTCAATGCTCAAAATCGATTCCTAGAAGCGGTCAAAGGAGTCAGCGACCCAGAGAAAAAACGTAAAATTATTGGTGTTGAATTTGTTCGTGTTTTTGAAGAAGAGTCGAAAAAATTGGGTGATATTCCGTTCCTTGCTCAAGGAACAATCTATCCTGACATAGTTGAAAGTGGCGACAAAAATCATGCAACAATCAAAAGCCACCACAATGTTGGTGGACTTCCAAAAGACATGAAGATGGGTCTTGTTGAGCCACTTGCAGGATTATATAAAGATGAAGTTCGCATTGTTGGTGAGAAACTAGGGCTTCCAAAAACATTGGTGATGCGTCAACCGTTTCCGGGTCCGGGGCTTGCGGTTCGAGTTTTGGGCGAAATCACTTTTGAAAAACTTGAAACCCTAAGAGATGCAGACGCAATTTTTCGTGAAGAATTGGATAAGTTGGAAAATCGTCCATCGCAATATTTTGCGGTATTGACTCAAACAAAATCGGTTGGAGTAAAAGACGGGCAAAGAACATTTGATTATGTCCTTGCGCTTCGAGCAGTCGAAACAATCAATTTTATGACGGCGGAATGTGTCGAAATCCCATATCCACTGCTCAAAAAAATCATCTCAAGAATCACAACAGAAGTAAAGCAAGTTTCAAGAATTGTCTTTGATGTGACTAGTAAGCCAACCGCGACAATTGAGTGGGAGTAGAGAGGATTATTTTATGAATAACAGCAGATTGTTTTAGAAAGCAAATAGTTTAGTTGATTGAAAGTATTCTCAAACGGATGTTATTTTGTGGCAATTTGCACCAAAGACGCAAATCATTTCATGAGCGTGTTGTTCATAATGCTGATGGCTATAATGATATTTGGGAATTTATTGACACTAATATCAAGAAGTGGAATAAAGATAAATATTATGCTTAAAAATCAGAACAGAATAAAACAAACAAATCAATTGACACTATTGTGTCACAAGGAGAAAATGAATTATGATTAATAATAATTGCCCGAATTGTGGGGCTATGATTGAAATCAATGAGGGGGCAACTAAAAGCTTTTGTGATTTTTGTGGTTTTGCATTAATCAAGCAGGCTTCGCCAGTTGTGTCGAATGGTCAACCCCAACAGGTTGTCCAAGTTGTGACGGCGAACCATGAATGGCAGTCGAAGTTGGCACTTGCTCAAAACTGGGAGAGAACCTATTTCACTTCTGGGCCAAAGTCGGTTGTGATTGGGACGGACAAGGGTTTTAATGCGGTTGTTGAGCTTTATTGTCAGTCGGAATTGGCTGGTGGACATGAGCCGATGCAGTGGCTAAGTTTTGCAAGATTCTATCAAAAAGGTTTGGTTTTTGGAATCGAACAAAAAGAATTGGTTCTTCATTCAATTAACAGAGCGGTCGATAACTACACACTTTATATGGATAATGCAATCAGATTCAGTCAAACAGGTCAAGCGGATTTGGAAAAAGAAAAAGCAGAGGGAATTGAAAAATTGAGAGCAGACTTGGGAAGATTTCCAGAAAAAAAGCCGAATGGTCCTGCAGCTGCTGGAGCAAAAGGGTGCTACATAGCGACCTCAATCTATGGCTCATATGATTGCCCGGAAGTTTGGACATTGAGAAGATATCGTGACTATAAACTTGCTAACAAAAAAAGTGGAAGACTATTTATCAAAATGTATTATCGAATTAGTCCAACAATGGTCAAAGTCTTTGGTGAAACGAGGTTGTTTAAAAGTGTTTCAAAAAAATTGCTTGACAGAAAAGTCAGAAAACTTCAAGCGAGAGGATTTGAAGCAACGCCATACGAAGACAGCGAATATTAATACTTTAAGAATAGACAAGGGTCTTCGACCCCTTTGTTGGGGAGTTTCTAGTAAAATAAATTTCTCACAAAGGCATTGAAGATGCTTGACAAGGGTCTTTGACCCGTTTGACGGAGAGTGCAAATATACGAAGAATCCGACGAACCAGTCGAAGACTGTTGACAATTTATGATTTGCAACTTGTGGAGAAGAGTGGTTTGTCATCGATTTGCAAATTGCAAATTGTCAATCGCAAAATAAATCTAGCACTGTGAATTGTGCATTGGAAAAGAAAAACAAAGGAGATAAGAACAAAATGTGTGAATGTAAATTTGTGTTTGTGACAGGAGGTGTTGTCTCGGGGCTTGGAAAGGGTATTACCGCGGCATCACTCGGGAGATTGCTAAAGCAACGTGGCATCAAAGTCGCTGCGCAGAAACTCGACCCCTACATGAATGTTGACCCCGGAATGATGAATCCATATGAACATGGAGAAGTTTTTGTGACAGATGATGGCGCGGAGACTGATTTGGATTTGGGGCACTATGAGAGGTTTATTGATGAGAGTTTGACGCAACTTTCGTCGTTGACTAGTGGGCGAGTTTATTGGAATGTTCTTTCTCGTGAGCGTGAAGGTGGTTATGGTGGAGGGACTGTTCAAGTTGTCCCTCATATCACAAATGAAATAAAAGACTTTGTCTATGCTGGTGCTAAAAAAAGCGGAGCGGAAGTCATGATTGTTGAAATTGGCGGAACGACTGGGGATATTGAAAGTCAACCATTTCTGGAATCAATTCGTCAAATATCAATTGAGCAAGGGAAAGAAAACTGTGTTTTTGTTCATGTTGCACTCGTGCCATATTTGAAAGCGTCGGACGAACACAAAACGAAACCAGTTCAACATTCTGTCAAGCAACTTCAAGGAATGGGCATTTCTCCGAATATTATTATAACAAGAACGGACGAGCCACTCTCGCAAAAAGAGAAAGACAAGATCGCACTGTTTTGCAATGTCCAGAAAGAACACGTTATTGGAAACGTCACTCTCTCAACGCTTTATGAAGTGCCACTTGCACTTCATGAAAGCAATTTTGATGAAGCAGTTTGCAAACTACTTGGCTTGAAATGTGACACTCCACCAGATTTAACAGACTGGACAAACATGACAAAAAAAGTTGCTACTCGCAAAAAAAGAATTGTAATTGGACTGGTTGGAAAGTATGTTCAGCTTCATGATGCTTATTTGTCAGTTGTTGAGAGTTTGAATCATGCGGGATTTGAACATGGTGTTCACATAGACATTAAGTGGATTGATTCGGAAAAACTTAATGAAAAGAATGTTGTGACTGAACTCAAAGGACTGTCGGGAATTATTGTTCCAACTGGATTTGGAGAACGTGGAGTTGAGGGTAAAATTTTCGCGGCGAAGTATGCAAGAGAAAAAGATGTTCCATATTTTGGAATTGGTCTTGGAATGCAAACTGCAATTATTGAATTTGCAAGAAATGTCTGTGGACTTCAAAACGCTCATTCAACTGAATTCGCAAAAACTGAACACCCTGTTATTGATGTTGTGGAATCTTGTGAAAAAGGAAGGGTTGGAGAGTATCGTTGTGTAATAAAACCAAACACACTTTTACAAAAAATCTATGGCGAGAGTGAAGTCGGCGAAAGACATCGTCACAAGCAAGAAGTTAACAACAAATATCTAGAAAATTTGACACAAAAAGGAATGGTTATTTCGGGACTTTCGCCAGATGGAAACTTGGTTGAAGCAATCGAGATTTCAAATAAAAAGTTTTTCCTAGCTGTCCAATTCCATCCAGAATTCAAGTCACGCCCAAACAGGCCTCACCCATTGTTCTTGGGATTTGTGAAGGCAAGTCTGAAATAAACTCAAC
This sequence comes from Bacillota bacterium, assembly GCA_009787685.1. Lineage (GTDB taxonomy): Bacteria > Bacillota > Clostridia > Christensenellales > Pumilibacteraceae > WRAY01. The sequence continues at coordinate 15,721 of WQSV01000002.1, read as the reverse complement.
TAACAATTTAAAAATTAAAAAGCAAACTAGATTACAAATTACAATCTGCAAATTAAAAATGATGATAAAACTAAGTTTTACTTTCTTGGTGATTTGTGGGTTGTGATTTGTAATTTTTTAATTAAGGAGAAAGAATATGTCAACAAAAACAACTTTGAGTATAACAGAACTTTTTGCAACCCATGTTTTCACTGATGAAGTGATGAGAGAGAGACTTCCCAGAGATGTTTACTTGTCGCTTCGTCACACTATGCAAAAAGGGAAGGCAGTCCCGTTTGAGATTGCAGGAATTGTTGCGAACGCCATGAAAGAGTGGGCGGTTTCAAAGGGGGCGACTCATTATTCGCATTGGTTTCAACCGATGACGGGTGTGACAGCTCAAAAACACGACAGTTTCATCTCTCGCAGAAGTGATGGCAGAGTTATTATGGAGTTTTCGGGAAAGGAACTTGTCAAAGGTGAAAGCGATGCATCAAGTTTTCCGTCAGGGGGGCTAAGATGCACCTTTGAAGCAAGGGGCTACACAATTTGGGACACAACGAGCTATGCTTTTGTCAAAGATGGAACTCTTTGCATACCAACTGCTTTTTGTTCGTATTCTGGTCATGCTCTTGACAAGAAAACACCATTACTCCGTTCAATGGACACTCTTGATTTTGAAGCGAGAAGAATACTCGCCCTTTTCGGAAAAGAAGATGTTCAAAGGGTTGTTCCAACAGTTGGGGTGGAGCAAGAATATTTTTTGATTGACAAAGAATTCGCAAAAATGCGACCAGATTTGACTATCACGGGTAGAACACTTTTTGGGGCTCGTCCTCCCAAAGGTCAAGATTTGGATGACCATTATTATGGCAACATTAAGCCAAAAATTATGGCTTTCATGCATGAGCTGGACACAGAGCTTTGGAAATTGGGAGTTCATGCAAAAACAAAACACAATGAAGTTGCGCCCGCTCAATATGAATTTGCGCCACTTTTCACTATTTCAAACATCGCAACTGACCATAACCAACTTGTCATGGAGATGCTGAAAAATGTTGCAGACAGACATGGCTTGATGTGTTTATTGCATGAAAAACCATTTCAAGGTGTTAATGGATCTGGAAAACACAACAATTGGTCGCTCTCAACTAACAAGGGTGGAAATCTTCTTGAGCCGGGAGAAACTCCTCATGAGAATGCTCAGTTCTTGCTTTTCCTTGTTGCGGTTATTAAGGCGGTTGACGACTATCAAGATTTGTTGAGAGTTTCTTCGGCGAGTGCATCAAACGACCACAGGCTCGGAGCGAATGAGGCGCCTCCTGCGATAATTTCAATGTTTTTGGGTGATGAATTGGCCGCTGTTATGGACGCAATTGAAAAAGGAAAGGATTACCTCAAAAAGGAACACAAAATTGAAATAGGGGTCACTCAACTGCCAAGGTTTGCTGCTGACACAACCGACAGAAATAGGACCAGTCCATTTGCTTTCACTGGAAATAAATTTGAGTTTAGAATGGTTGGTTCAACTTTTTCGGTTGCTGGTCCAAACATTGTCCTTAACACCGCTGTCGCCGCATCTTTAAGAGCGTTTGCGAACGAATTAGAAAATGCGAAAGATTTAAAAAATACTCTTGCTGAACTCATCAAAAGAGAGTATTCCCTTCACAAAAGAGTCGTTTATGGAGGAAATAACTATTCAAAAGAATGGGAAGCGGAAGCAAAGAAGAGAGGGCTACTCAATCTAAAAAGCACAGCCGAAGCACTTCCAACGTTGATATTAGAAAAAAATGAGAAACTTTTTGTTTCTCACCAAGTTTTTTCAAAGGATGAGTTGCATGCAAGGTTTGAGATTTTGACAGAAGCTTATGTTAAAACGATTCACATTGAAGCTTTGACAATGGTGGATATTGTCAGCAGTCAAATTATCCCAGCTGTCATTGCATATCAAAAAGAAATATCAAAAACCTTGAAGAACAAAAAAACATTAGAGGGTGATTTCTCGTGTGAATTGGAAAATTATCTTTTGAAGAAAATTTCTTCTCTTGCAAGTGAGATGTTGAAAAATTTGCAATCGCTTGAAAAGAAAATAGACGAAAGTAAAAAAGAAAGAACGATGGCTGAACAAGCGAGGTTCTATGAAAAAAATATTCTCTCGGCAATGAATGTTTTGAGAGAAACAGTCGATTCACTAGAAAAAATAGTCGCAAAAAAACATTGGCCACTTCCAAGCTATGCTTGCTTGTTGTTTAGTGTCTAGAGCATAAAAATGAGGAAAAATATTCTTCGCTTACAACTTTTCGGTTAATATTTTTAAAATTTACAATTGATAATTAATAGCTGATGACTTGGAATTGATTTGACATTAAGCTGTCCGTTTTCAGTCATAAAATTTTTGGCTAGCAACAAGTGTCGTTCTCAAGTTCAGTTGTTGCGGAATTTTCTTTGAGTATTTGTGAGATGAGGTGGATGTCTAGAAGGCAGTTTTCAAGGCGGGTTAACAAGAACTCGCCTTTTCTTTTTTCTTTTGATTTGTTGCATTTGAAGTTTTTGCAAGTTTCAAATTCTTCAATAGATTTTTTGTGAAGTGAGCAAGTTCCATGTCTCAATGGAGAAAAGGAACAGATGTGTTTTTTGTAGTAGGCGGAATAATGTTCGCACTTTTTGCAGATTTCTTTTTTCATTTTTCAACTCCTATTGGCTATATTTTTACATTATATAGCCAATAGGAGTATAATGTCAAGTAAAAAGAGGTAATAAAAAATGAATTTTGAAAAAACAATAAAAGAGTTAAGAAAGCAGAGTGGATATACTCAAGCGTTTGTTGCTGAAAAAATTGGAGTCAGACAATCTTCATATAACAAATATGAGTCTGGAAAATCAAGACCAGAATATGAAAATTTGATTAAACTCTCAAAGCTATATGATGTTAGTGTTGACTATTTGCTTGAAAATGAGGAAATATAGTTTAAAGAAAAAAGAGAGAGATGCTTTAATTGAAAGTAGCATGAATTATTTTGTTGCAAATAAAAAAAACTACATATTCAGAGTGGCAAAATCCAAAAAAATTGTTGATTGAATTCAATTATTTTCAAAGGAAAGTTGCTCATCTTGAGAATGGAACAAATGTCCCCGATGTTGATGTGCTGATTGTGATATCAAAAAACCTTGATATTACTTTGGGTGAATTAGTGTTGACAAAATATTAATATTTGCTAGAGTGGATGAGACATTTTTTCCTATAGGTTTTTTGAAATATTGCTTCTTGGAAACTTGAAGAAATAAATTGTGGGGAAACATTATATTGCTTGCATTTTAATCAAAACTCAAAAAAGCGGTTTAAAGGCTTGACAATAGAGTTAAAGATGGGTATACTAATTGGTGGTAATTGAAATGCTTTTGTTGTGTTTGAGAAGAAGAAACTATTTTTTTGACATGACAAGAGTTAATAGTGACACATGGATAAAGAAGCTAAGGAAAAAATTAAAAAAGGGCGTGAACAGAAAGCACAATTAAAAGCGCAGATTCTTGACAACATTGAATCTGTGCCAATTCCGCCAACGATTAGTTATGACTCGGTGGGTTATGAAAGAACGACTGGAGAAAAAGAAGAGATTGCAATAAAACGAACGACACAGCGCTTGAAGAAATTGCCACGTGTCACAACAAAAGACACTAATAACACTGATGACATGCATGATGAAGTTATGCGTTTCGACAGAAAGATTTTTGAAGAAAGAGATGATGAAACTTCCTTTGAAAGAAGTTTTATTTCATCTTCTAAAACAATAGATGGGTCAATGCTTCCAAAGTCGATGATGAGATCGGGAGGGAGAGGAAAAAGAAAGACAAAGGGAATTAGTATTGATTTTGCTTCTGCTCAAAGATTTGAAGCGAGTGAAACGACAGGGCTTAATGATGCTCAAGTTGAGCAAAGAAGGCAAGAGGGGTTTGTTAATCAAAACAAAATCAAGCATGGAAAGTCGTATAGTTCAATTTTCTTTTCAAATATTTTCACATTTTTTAACATAATGATTTTTGCGGTCGCCGCCGCACTCATTGTTTTTTCGGGTCATGAAGACTTTGAACTCACTCAACTAGTTTTTCTTCTTATCATACTCGCCAACATCACAATTGGAATTGTGACGGAAATCAAGTCCAAAATGATGGTCGAGAAAATGAAGCTTGTCACAGCTCCGACTGCGATTGCAATTAGAAATGGCGAAAGGATTGCTATTCCCGTTGGAGAGGTTGTTCTTGATGACATATTAGTTCTAGAAACAGGGAAACAAATTCCTTCAGATGGTGAAGTTCTTAGCGGTGAAGTCGAGGTAAATGAAGCCTTGCTCACAGGGGAGAGTGACACTGTCAAAAAAATCGCAAAATCGGAACTCTATTCTGGAAGTTTTGTCACAAGTGGAAACTGCTATATGAGAGTCACGAAAGTTGGAGCGGCGAATTATGTTGAAACTCTTTCATCTCACGCTAAGCGCTACAAAAAGCCAAAATCGCAACTCATGCATTCTGTTCGATTGATTATTCGAATAATTTCGATTTTCATTGTTCCAATAACAGGCATCATGGTTTGGATAAATGCAACCAACATGGGAACTGACTGGAACGGCTGGGCGGAAAACATTTTCCAAGTTTCAGGTGCGGTTGTCGGAATGCTTCCAGCTGGGATGTTTCTTTTGACGAGTATTGCATTATCAGTTTCAGTCATTCGATTATCAAAGAAGAAAACAACAGTCCAAGATCTTTATTGCATTGAGATGCTTGCTCGTGTCGACACTTTGTGTTTAGACAAAACAGGAACAATAACAGATGGCTCTATGAATGTCAAAAAAGTTATTGACATCAAAGGTAGTGACAAAATTGAACACACCGCTGCTGAAATTGTTGGCTCAATGTTGACAGCAACGGGCGACAATAATCAAACAGCAATGGCACTTGCGAACCATTTCGGTTATTCTCGTGTTTTGCGTGCATCAAATTTTTTGCCATTTTCTTCATCTAGGAAAATGACGGCGGTCACATTTGAGGGCAAAGGCACTTTTATGTTCGGCGCTCCGGAATATGTTCTTAAAGAAATGGGTGTTCGAATTGAAAAGATTGTTGGGGAAGCGGCATCAGAAGGACATAGGGTCTTGGTTGTTGCGCACTCGCCATCGCCGATTGTTGGCGACAAGTTGCCATCTATTCGGCGTCCACTTTATTTAATCATTATTGAAGACCACATCAGAGACACGGCATATGACACTATTAAATGGTTCAAAGACAACGATGTTGATATCAAAGTCATCTCGGGGGATAATCCAATCACTGTCAGCGAAGTTGCCAAACGTGTTGGCGTTAGGAATGCGGAACTTTATATTTCATGTCAAGGACTTTCTCAACAAGAGGTTTTGGAAGCCGCGGGAAAATACACCGTCTTTGGTCGTGTTTCACCAGAACAAAAACAAATCATTGTCAGTTCATTGAAGTCTCAAGGAAGAACTGTTGCGATGACGGGTGATGGTGTTAATGATATTCTTGCAATGCGCGAAGCAGACTGCTCGGTCGCTCTCGCGTCGGGTGCGGATGCTGCGAGAAACGTTGCGCACTTGGTTCTTCGAGATTCATCTTTTGCTGCGATGCCCGATGTTGTTAAAGAAGGAAGGAGAGTTGTCAACAATATTCAAAAAGCGTCTTCACTGTTTTTGATGAAAACATTGATGGCAATATTGCTCTCGATTATTTTCCTAATCGTTCCAGCAGTGCTTCCAGATGTTGCGCCATATCTAAGAAGCTATCCGTTCAGAACAAATCAAATGCTGCTTTTGGAGTTTTTCATAATAGCAATACCCTCATTTGTTCTCGCACTTCAGCCGAACCACAACCTCATCAAAGGAAACTTTCTCTCAAACGTCATCGGGCGAAGCGTTCCCGGGGGGATTACGATGGTTTTTGCGACGATGGCTGCGTTCACTTTCTTCGCTCTTGGCGGAGCGGGGGACATCACAGTTCCATATTATCAAATCTATAATTATGCAGGACTCACTCCAGAGCAACTAGCCCAAGCAATAATGGAAGCGGAACTCGCCGCATCGAACGCACTTTATTCAACCATGGTCGTTCTTGCAATGACTTTTGCCGGGTTTATGATGCTTGTCAAGGTTTGTGAGCCATTCGACATTTGGCGAAGCATTCTCATTGTCGGCTGTGCCCTTCTCATCATATTCGGTGTCGCAGTTTTGCCACCGATGTTCGGAGTCAGCACAGAACATTTTAGACTAAACCACTTGTTCTTCCTCATGGCAACAGTTTTGGCGTCGTATTTCGTCGCAAGTTTCCTCGTGAGGGTGATGAAAGGGTTGAAAATATTAAACTACTAATTAATATTGAATATTAGATATTCAATCAAAAAGGAGCATTTTATGCAAGAGAAAAACACTACACAAATTTGGGAAGAGTTCAAAGGAACGAAATGGAAAACTAATGTTGACGTTAGAGAGTTTATCGTCAAAAACTATGAGCCATATAAAGGCGGTCATGAATTTTTAGTTGGGCCGAGCCAAAAGACAGCAATTCTCCGCGACAAGTTTCTTGAACTTCTTGTTGAAGAAAAGAAGCGTGGCGGAGTCTACAACCTTGATGCGGACAGAGTCATTAGCGTTATGTCTCATCCAGCGGGTTATATGGACAAAGAAAACGAGGTCATCGTTGGATTTCAAACAGATGAACCTCTCAAAAGGGGACTCAATCCATTCGGTGGAATCAAAATGGCGAGAGAGGGCGCGGAAGCGTATGGCTACAAAGTTGGCGAACTTGTTGAAGAGCAGTTCAAATATGCAACAACTCATAACTGCGGAGTTTTCAAAGCCTACACACCAGAGATGAAAAAACTCAGAAAAAATGGCGTTATCACGGGTCTTCCTGATGCTTATGGCAGAGGAAGAATCATCGGGGATTATCGTCGTCTTGCTCTTTATGGAGCGGACAAACTTCTTATTGACAAAAAAAGAGAAAAAGACGAACTAGGCGGACACATGACTAATGAGAAGATTCGCCTAAGAGAAGAACTTCAAGGTCAGATTGATTTTCTTAGCAAGTTGAAAGACATGGCGAAACTTTACGGATATGACATTTCAAATCCAGCAACAAATGCAAAAGAAGCTATTCAATGGACATACTTTGCGTATCTTGGCTCAATCAAAGAATCAAATGGTGCTGCGATGAGTTTGGGAAGAGTTTCAACTTTTTTTGATATCTACATTGAGCGCGACATCAAAAACGGAACTTTGACCGAAGAGAGCGCGCAAGAGTTGATTGACCAATTTGTCTTGAAATTGAGAATGGCAAGACACCTCAGAACCCCAGCTTATAATGATTTGTTTGCGGGAGACCCAACATGGGTGACAGAAGCAATCGGCGGAATGGGGCTTGATGGAAGAACGATGGTCACCAAAACATCATTCAGATTTATGCACACGCTCTACAACCTTGAAACTGCGCCAGAGCCGAACATGACGGTTCTTTGGAGCAATAATCTTCCAGAAAAATTCAAATTGTATTGTGCGAAAGTTTCTCATGACACTTCAAGCATTCAATATGAAAACGACGACTTGATGAGAGGAATTTTTACTGACGATTATGGTATTGCTTGTTGCGTTAGTGCGATGACTCTTGGAAAACAAATGCAATATTTTGGGGCGCGTTGCAACATCGCAAAACTTCTTCTTCTTTGTCTCAATGGAGGAAAAGACGAACTTACGGGAGAACAAATTCTTCCAGAAATCCCAGACTACAAAGTCATGCTCAAAGAAGACGGAACTTTGGATTTCAAAAAAGTCCAAAAACATTTCCTCAAAAGTGTTGACTACTTGTGTGAGCAATATGTCAACACGATGAACATCATTCACTACATGCACGATAAATATGCGTATGAAAATGTTCAAATGTCATTCCATGACGCGAAAGTTGAAAGACTGATGGCATTTGGTATTGCAGGAATCTCGGTTCTTGCGGACAGCTTGAGCGCAATCAAATTTGCAAAAGTGACTCCAAAAACTGACGAAAAAGGAATAGTTGTTGATTATGCTGTTGATGGAGATTTCCCAACTTTTGGAAATGACGACAACAAAGTCGACAAAATCGCTCAAGAAGTTGTTGAGTATTTCTATAATTCTTTGAAGAAAACTCCATGTCACCGTGACGCGACTCACACTTTGAGTTTGCTCACCATAACTTCAAATGTTGTTTATGGAAAATTGACAGGAAACACTCCTTGCGGAAGAAAACTTGGCCAACCATTTGCGCCGGGTGCGAACCCATATCACAACCGTGAAAAACATGGTGCTGTTGCGTCATTGAACTCGGTTGCAAAATTGAGCTATGAATTCTGTCGCGATGGAATTTCGAACACTTTCTCAATCTCTCCACAAAGCCTTGGAAAAGAAGAAAAGACAGTTTTTTCAAATATTGCAACATTGCTTGATGGCTATTTCAAAAACGGTGGATTCCACTTAAATGTCAACATGCACAAAAAAGAGGAATTGCAAAAAGCTCACGAAGCGCCAAAAGAATATCCAAACTTGACAGTCAGAGTTTCTGGATATGCGGTTAGATTCGGAGTCTTGAGCAGCAAACACAGAGAAGAAGTTTTGGACAGAACGTTTTTTTAGTGAATAATAGACAGTGAATAGTGAATAACGGTTGTAAAATTATTTTGTCGTATTTTGGGAAGATAATTAGAAGTTTGACAATCAGTATTCACTGTTCACTACTCACTATTCACTATTACTATTCACTATTTATGAAAATTCGTATTCACTCATTTGAAACCCTCGGGGCGCATGATGGCCCGGGCTTAAGGACAGTCGTGTTTTTTCAAGGCTGTCCTATTAAGTGTTTGTATTGTCACAATCCCGACATGATTTGCACTAAAGGTGGAAAAGAATATTCGATTAATGAAGTGGTGGAGTTTTGTGAAAAATTCAGAGTTTATCATGGTGAAGACGGTGGAATCACGCTTTCGGGAGGCGAGCCACTTATGCAGGCAGAAGGAGCATTAAAACTCATTCGAGCGCTGAAAAAAGAAGGATTCCATGTTTGTATTGACACATCGGGGGCGGTGAAACTAAGCGACACGGTCAAAGAAGTCTTGAACGAAGTCGACATCGTCTTGTTTGACATCAAGCACACTGATGCAGACAAGTATTTTGAATTGACAAGTCAGCCAATAACAAACATGATTGCAATGCTCGAATACCTCAAAACAACCCAAAAAGCGTTCTACGCTCGTCAAGTCATAGTTCCAACTTTGACAGATAGCATAGAACAAGTCAAAAAATTCAAAGAACTAGCCAAAGGCGCAGAGAGAGTAGAGCTTCTTCCATACCACACCCTTGGTGTCAACAAGTGGCAAAAACTTGGAATGGAATACAAACTAAAAAATATCCCAAGCGCAACCCAAGAACTAATGAAAAAGTTGAATTTAGTTTGATTTTTAAATGAAGTGAATTAAGAGTTCGCTTCATTATTTTTTATTTGGATTGCATCCATTATTACTTGACAAGGGTCTTTGAACTCTCTTGACGGAGAATTTCTAGTAAAATAAATTTCTCACAAAAGCATCTAAGATTCTTGACAGGGGTCTTTGACTCTTTTGACACTGAACGCGAATAACAAGCTCAGCAGAACAGCAGAAAGCTGTTAACAAGGGTCTTCGACCCTCTTGACGGAGAGTGCAAATATATGCAGAACCCGACAGAACAGTCGAAGACTGTTAACAAGGGTCTTCGACCCCTTGTGAGGATGTTCCTAATAATAGCAATCTCCGACAAAAGCATCGAAGATGCTTGACAAGGGTCTTGATTCTCTTCACGGAGAGTGCAAATACTACGCAAAACCCGACAAACCAGTCGAAGACTGTTGAAGGGGCCTTCGACTCTTTTGACGGGCAATACTAGTTAAAGCAATATTCAACAAGAGCATCAAAGATGCTTGACAAACTTAACTGCATTTGTCATAATATTATTATGAAAGCATGGAAAGTTGTTTCGAAAGAGGAAATGATCTTGAATGAAATTAAGTCAAAGCCACTTGGAGAGGGGCAAGTTAAGGTTAAGCTTAATTATTCGCTCATTACTCACAGTGATATTTTGGCATTTGAATCTGAGCAAACCGAGCCGAAGGGTATTGGAAGGTTGGGTGTTGGGATGATTAGTGAGACGCATGAGAGTGTCACGAGTTTTTCTCGTGGTGATAGGGTTCTTATTAGTCCGTACTTTGTTTGCAAGGATTGCTTTGAGTGCAACAATGACAATGAACATCTTTGCTCAAACTTGAAAGTTTTGTCTGAAAACACGGATGGGGTTTTGAGTGATTTTGTTAATCTTTCAGAAAGACAACTCGTTAGACTTCCAGAAAATGTTTCGGACAACGATGCGGTTTTTATTGAATATATAGCTCATGCTCTCAATGTTTTTGCGAAATTGAAGGTCAAAAAAGGAGAACATATTGTCATCGTTGGCGCAAATTGTGAGGGAATAATTTGTGCGCAACTTGCACTTTATTATCAAGCAGTTCCAATTTTGATTGACCCAAGAGCGGAGAGGCTCAAAAAAGCGAGCGAGGACGGAGTGTATTATGCAATTAATAGTGTTGAAGACAATGTTAGCGCAAAAATTTTGAAATCGACTGGTGGAAGAATGGCGGAATATGCAATTATAACATCTTATCATGATGCTCATTTCTTGCGTGTTTTAAAATATGTTCAACGGGGAGCAAGATGTGTTTTTGGTTCAGTTGGAAAAAGCGAAGAGGGTGGGGATGTTAATATTCCATCGAAAAACTTTAATGTTATTATTGAAAAATCATTGAGTATTCATGGGGTTCCAGATGGTTTTCGCTCTCTTGTCAGCGCAATCAATTTGCTTGCAAATAAAAGTGTTAATGTCAAAGGGATAATCACAAAAGAAACAACATTTCAAGAAGTTGACAAGACAATTGAAGAATTGAGAGAAACGCAAGATAGGTTTGTTGGGGCGGTTGTTAAGTATTGATTGAATATTTTAGAATATTGAATAGTTAAGGATAAAAAATAAATTTGACAGCACATATTCAATATTAAACATTCCATATTCAAATGTTTTCACTTTTTTGTAGAACTGAGCATATAAAAGTAGTATTATGAATAGAACGACGAAATCTCTCAATATTGCACTGCTTTTTGGCTCAAAAAGTCCGGAACACAATATTAGCATCATCACGGCATTTGAAGCGTTTAATGCGCTCAAAAAAACTTTTCACAAAGTTTTGCCAATCTACATAACTGAACAAGGAAAATTTTTGTCGAGCAAAAGTTTTGACAATATTTCGGCGTTCAAAGATAAAAATAAAATCAAAGGAAAAGAGGTGCATTTTCGTCCATCTTCTCCTTTTTTATTTTCCGAAAATGGAAAAAAATTATTCAAAGTTGATGTTGCACTTGTTGCAACTCATGGCACTTTCGGCGAAGATGGGACTCTTCAAGGTCTTCTTGAAATGTCTGGAATTCCTTACACTGGGAGTGGAGTTAGGGCGAGTGCGAACTCAATGGACAAAATAACAATGAAGAAAATGTTTGTTGATGCTGGACTTAATGTTGTTGAGAGTTATAGTTTAATACAGAGACTTGAATGCAGAATGCAGAATAAAGATAAAGACGACTTATTGAGTTCTGAAAAAAAAATTGACAATCATTCAGAATTCGGCGTTTTAAATTCTGCATTAATAATAAAGCCTTCAAATCTCGGCTCGTCTATTGGCATAAGCATTGCCAAAAACGAGGAAGAGTTGAAGACAGCTCTTGATATTGCATTCGCATTTGACGATAGAGTTCTTGTTGAAAGGGCACTAACGAACTTTTCAGAATATAATTGTGCAGTGATTGGAAGTAGTTTGGGAGGGGAGAAAAAGAGCGAAGAAAAAAATGAAAAAGTGGAAGATCAAGAGGAGAAGCAAGATGTCGTGGATTCTTTTTTTCCACCAATCGGTGTTTTTTGTTCTTCAACCTCGGCATTCGGGAGCTTGATTTCAGAGATTGGTTCTGAAAAATCAATCTTGCCAGCTAATCATTTGTCAGATGATATTATAGTCAGTGAAATTGAAAAGCCGATTTCATGGAATGAGTTTTTGACTTTTGACGACAAGTATAATTCAAAAAATGCTGGATCAAAAAGAGAATTTCCAGCAAAAATCAGCGAGGAAGAAACAGCCAAAATAAAAGATATGGCAAAAAGGGCATTTATCGCTCTTGGTTGTTCAGGAGTTGCAAGGGTTGACTTTTTGAAAAGCGAGGATGGTGAAATTTTTGTCAATGAAATAAACACAATTCCGGGATCATTCTCAAATTATCTCTTTCCTGCTATGACATTTGTTGATATTCTAAATGGCCTTTTTGAAATCGCAATTGAAGAAAAGAAAAGAAAAGATAAAAAAAGATATGTCGTCGAGAGCGAAAATTATGCTTTAAAACAAAACACAATAAAGAAGTAAGAGTGGCCCTTTTAGTATTGATTAAGTGGTAGAAACAGAAAAAGGGAGTAATGATATCTGGAACACAATCGCTATTGGGGGTTAATGTTGTTGGAATTATTACTTCGACTTCAATATCTAATGAAAGAGTAAATCATGTTATAGTTGGAATAAGGGCTATAACGAGACATAAAAATTAATAAAATAGCACAAAAATTGCCACATTGACATAATGTGGCAATTTTTCTTGAAAAACTGTCTCGTTATCGGACGCAACTTTTTTTAAATGTGACAGACAGGTGTCTCTTTTAATGTGGTATAATAGCTATGTAGGATTCAGAATGCTGAATGCAGAATATTTGTTGAAATTATTTTTTTTGAATTAATCTAAGAACTATTCTGCATCAGCATTCTACATTCTTCAATCTAGATATTATGAAAAACTGGGTAATTGCAATTTATAAAATTCAGTCGTCTTTGGAAGATGCTGAAGTGGGACTTCGTCGTCAAATTGAGAGGCACACCAAAGACATGGTGAGCGAGACGGTTGATGTTTGCGACAAGATTTTGGAACTTCTTTCAAAGAAAATTCGGCTTTGCAATTTGAAAGTCATGTTTGATGAAATCATGAAGTCTTTTTCAGAGGATGAAAAGGAGCTTTTTCAAACAGTTTTAAGCAAGCGCGAATTTCTGTCCGAAATTGCAAGAGAGAGAGGAATTAACAAAAGCACAATGCTTCGAAGGTTTGACAAACTAATTAAAAAAGCAGAATGCGTCTTGATTGATCTAAGGTTCGATGAAGACAGGCTGGAAAGGGAATATCGAGGACTTGTTAGAATTTAGTGTGGAGTTTTTTTGGGGGGGGTGGAGTGTGAAGTTTAATGATAAGTTTAATTTGAACTTAACTCCAAACACCAAACTAAAAAAATACGAACAGGTGGAAGGCTTGTTGAATTTGCCTTAATATCATACTCCAAACACCAAACTAAAAAAATCTAAAAACTTCTCGTTTCTCTGGAAACTGGTTTTCTTTTTTTGAACAAGAGGAACATGACAATGACGGCAGGGATTGAAAGCATTATGACGGCGATTGCGATAAAAACATTTGAGGGGTATTCGTTTCCCGGAAAGATTGGCGGATTTTGATTTGTGTTTGGTGGAACTATTTCATAGTCGTTTGGCAAGATTTCGCTTGCATTTCCGTGATGATAATGAAGATATCCATGAAAAATATCGCCACTTGCATTTTCATAGCGAACGAAAAACCATTGAGAGTTTCCAACGATTGAACTTCCTTCAATAGTGCCATAGAAAAACAACTCTTCGCCGATTGCAATCTGGGCAACACTCGAACTGCTTTGGTTTGGCGCTTCTCGCAAGTTGACATAATTGTCATAAAACTGTGTTGTTGTGAAAGTTGCGCTATGATGGCGAGGTCTTGGCTCAAAGTCGACAACTTCAATGTCATCAATAAGAACATAGCCCGTGATATCAAGATAACTAATGCGGATAAATCCGTTTTCTTGCGCATTGCCCAAAAGCACAACAAAATATGTTTCTGGCAAAGTAGTCATTTTTGAGTTGTTATTTTGTTCGCGAAAAAATGGAGCGTTGCTTGTGAGTCTTGCAAAAGTTAAAGGACTCGTTGAAGTTGTCATGGGGACGAGCCCCATTGCTGAAAGAACAAAAACAATTAAAAATATGAGCGAAAGAATTTTTTTCATAATAATAGTTGAGAATTGACAATTTGACGTAACATTGAAGTTAATCATTAAATTGTCAACAGTCTTCGACTGCTTTGTCGGATTTTACTCGTATTCGCGTTCAGCGTCAAGAGGGTCGAAGACCCTTGTCAACTGTTTTCAACAGTTTTGTTGGAAACTGCTACTACACGGAACAATCTCAACAAAGGCATCAAAGATGCGTGTTAACAGTCTTCGACTGATTTGTCGGGTTCTGCTTGCATTCACATTCAGCATCAAACGGGTCGAAGACCCCTTGTCAACAGTCTTCGACTGGTTTGTCGGGTTCTGCTTGCACTCGTATTCAGCGTCAAGAGGGTCGAAGACCCTTGTCAATTGATAATCTCAATTCAATTATATTATTGCCAATGGTGAAAAATGTAGACATCATTGTTGAATAATGAGAGAAAATGATGAAATTTTTAAAATACTAGAATTTTAGATGAAATTAATATTTGGTTTAAAAAAATATGAAAAACAGCAGTTTAATCAAAAAAATTCTGACGATTGAGAATGATATAAAGCAATTTCGAAAAAATAATAATCTTTTCTACTATAATTCTGACCCAGAGAAAATTCACGCTAAACAACTTGAATTTCACAAAAGTCAAAAACGAAATCGTTGGGTGTTTGGTGGAAATCGAAGTGGAAAAACGGAGTGTGGTGCGGCGGAAGCGGTTTATATGGCGAGAGGAAATCACCCTTTTCGCAAAAACCGTGATAATGTTGCTGGCTGGGTTGTTTCGCTTTCAACTCAAGTTCAACGCGATGTTGCTCAAGCAAAAATTTTGCACTACATCAACCCCGAATGGATTGAGGATATTGTCATGCAAAGTGGACGGGCGTCTTCTCCGAAGGGCGGAGTTATTGACTATATTCTCATCAAAAATATTTTTGGAGGGACTAGTAAAATTGGATTCAAGTCGTGTGAGATGGACAGAGACAAGTTCGCTGGAGCATCTCTTGATTTTGTTTGGTTCGATGAAGAGCCTCCAAAAGACATTTATGATGAGTGCAGAATGAGAGTAATTGATCGGTGCGGTGACATCTTTGGAACGATGACACCTTTATTGGGACTGACTTTTGTCTATAACAAAATTTATCTTAACGAGGATGGTGACGATGATGTTTGGCATATTCACATGGAGTGGGCGGATAATCCGTGGCTTGATAAAAGAGAGGTGGAGAAAATTACCAAAGCCATGTCCCATGAAGAAATTGAGGCAAGGCGTTATGGGAATTTTTCATCTTCAAAAGGACTAGTTTATTCGGAATTCAATGAACGAATTCATGTCATTGAGCCGTTTGAGGTTCCGAAAGAATGGTTTGATAATATTTCAATTGACCCGGGACTCAACAATCCGACTTCTGTGCATTGGTATGCGGCGGACTTTGACGGAACTGTCTATGTTATTGCAGAGCATTATGAGGCGAGAAAGACGGTCAAAGAGCATGCAAATGCCATAAAATCGATTTCAGAAGGGCTAGGGTGGCACTCTGAC
>WQSV01000001.1 GCA_009787685.1 Bacillota bacterium | reverse complement strand
CTTTTTTTTGTCCGAATTTTTAACCCTGCTCTGATTTTATAAAAAATCGGAAAAGGAGTTAAAAATGAAAACAAATTACACATTGTGGAATGGACAAGCCGTTGAGATTGAAGTGAGTGAGGAGGTTGCAAAACTTCTTGAAACGCTTGAACTTGAAAAAGAGAATGAGGAACGCAAAATGCGTTGGAGGGGCGAGAGTTCGCTTGATAGGTTGCAAGCGGAAATTGGGTTTGAGCCTTCTGGTGACTCGTGCGTGGAAAGTGAGGTTGAGAAAATTTCAACAAGAAAGGATTTAAGAAATGCTATTTCTCAACTCAATCAAAAGCAACGAAAATTTTGCGGTTGTATTATCTTGAAAATATGACTTTGCGTGAGATTGGGAAATTATTAGAGATTGATTTTAGTAATGTGCAGAGGCAATTGGAAGTCATACATAAAAAAATTAGAAATATTTTAAATTATTTTTAAAAACAACCACAACAAAGTGCTTTCTCATCTCCTATATAGTGTAGGGGATAATTTCCCAAACGGAAAAGTGCCATAAGCACGAAGGAGGATGAAGTGAGCAGAATGAAAAACTTAGGCAAGTTTATGAGGCTGAAAAAGAACTATTACATTTCTGTTTTAGAGAACGAAGAGCAAAAGACATTTCGGATTGTTATATATAACCAGAACGGAAAGTTTATGTATTGTTGCAACGGATTGTATTCGGACTTATTGGACTGCATAAACATGGCTCGGAAAATGGCATTTGAAGTGAATATTAAATTCGTAATGCCAGTTAGGGAATAGGGGTGGGTCTGCGACCCTGACCCTAAAAAACAAGAAAACAGACAAAAATTAAAAACAAAAAAAAAGGAGTGACAGAAAAATGTCAAACATTGAAAACGAAAAAACAGAAGAAAAAATGAAGAAAGAGAGTTCAGCGAAAACTCAAAAGCAACTGGCAAACATGATTTCCGTTGAGGGAAGTGTCAAACTTGAATGGGTTGAAAATTTTAGAACGAGAAAAGAAACGGAAGAAGTTATCATCACAATCAAGCACCCATTTGACGAATTTGGAGATGAGGTAACGCTATCTATCAGAGAAAATTCAAGAAGAGGTCGCTTTAATTATCGCGTGAAAGAACGATTGCGTGACAGTGAGGAGCGAAGTATTCCTGTTAAGTGTGACATCTATCTTGCTGAATATATGAGCAAAAAAAGTCGCAAAATGCTAACTTATCTCGACATGAACTTACATAGTCCATTCGGGGATGCACTTGAGTTTGTTCATGTTCGCAACGAAGAAAAGAGAGCAGAGCTTCTGATGTGCGGAAGGGAGAATCTCAAAGTCTTGACTCAAAAAGAGTTTAGGGATTTGAGGAATAGTCAGATTCAAAAACAATAAAAAACTGCACTTGGCACAGGGGCGAAAATTGTTTTCTGCTCATGTCTAAACAAAAAATCAAATTTTTTTTAAGTCAGATATTGACACATTCATGAAGTTTTTGATTTAGGCATGGAGCATAAAGCATTTTCGCGTGGGCGGCTGGGGAGTGCCAAAAGTGTCGTGCTGTGATTGGGCAGAAGGGATGGAGGGTCTGCTCAATCTCTGCACAGTGGTGTGCCACCACAGGCTAGTCGGGTATCATGATAGTAATTTCAATCATGTCAAGACAAAAGTGCCAATGGCACAAAAATTAGACAATCGGAGGATAAAAAATAATGTCAAAAAAAGAAGAAAAGAAACAAAAAACAAAAACAACGAAAACAAAAGAAGCACCAGTCAAAGAAGATTTGTTTGGGCATTTGTCGAATTCGGACAGAGAAATTGTTGAGAGGTATGAAAACGAATTGAATACTGGGTCAAGCCAATTCGGTGGAAAAACCACCCCGTTGAGAATAGGTCAACTTGGGTATCGTGAAAAGATTGTGAGAGCCGTTGTTGCAGGAAAGTCGTTAGAATCAGCGAAAGAGGAAATCAGCAAAAGTTTTTTTGAAACACCGCAACAGCAACGAAACCGCTACTGGAAAGAGCTCGAAAGCGGAATTGATTCAAGGACAGGGGAAACCTTGACCGACACTCAAAAAGGCATAAGGCTTGGACTATTCAATCGTGACAGAAAAACAGGCGAAGCCTACAATTACACTGCAAGAAAATTCAATAATAGTTCAACAGAAGTTCGCAGAGAGCATTTAAGGGGTGTTGGCAACGCATTAGTCACTGCTGGAGCAAAGTCACAAGCAAAAATTGACGAATTTAAAGCCAACAGCGGACAGTTGCCAAACTCTCAAAAAAAAACGGCAAGTTAGAGGTTGTCACTGTTCCAATAATTCAAAAATCGCCAATTCCACAAAATGCGACACCGCTGTTTAGGGAATATATGTCGCTCAAAGAAAGGAATAACGAGTCATTGTTGTTCTATCAGGTTGGCGATTTTTTTGAATTGTTTGGAAAGGATGCTGAAGTTGCCGCAAAAGAACTAGACCTTGTTATAACCAGTCGTGATGTTGGTTTCAAGCGTGAAAATATGTGCGGCATTCCACATCATGTTTTGGAAAAGTATGTTGACAGACTCAAAAGCAAGGGACACAAAGTTTCGATTGCAGAGAGAAAGCAATAGACATTTTATTAAAAATGTCAAAGGAGAAAAATTTAATAAATGAAAAAAATGATTCTAAGAAAAGAAGGAAAAATGGTATTCATTGTTGCAATGCTTTTAGTTGTATTTGCGGTTGCAATGATTTTTGGGGGTGATGAAATTCAATCTAATGCTGTAGATAGAACACATGAGGAGTTATTCTCAACTCAGACATTAGATCAAAAGTTTATATCTGTAAATATAAGAATAAACAATCCAATTAACTTTAATTTTGAAAACTTTTTGGATGCTGTAGAAGAAGATTTCTTGCTTTTTGTGGGAAATTCTGGAACTGGCAACAGAGATTTGATAGCAACGAATTTAAAAATAATTCAATTTGATAGTAGTTTAAGATTGTTTTCTGCTATTATTTCAGCAGAAAATTTATTAGATAATCATCGCAATCAATTACTTAATAATGGAATTTTATTAATAACAAGTGCAGTTCGTAATTATGGTGGAATTAACATAGGGACAGCAGGTTGGCGAATTTATTTTATGTCAATAGTTTTACCAACACCACCTACACCAGATGGATTCACATTTTGTGGTTGGTTTTTTGATTCAGAGTTCACTCAACCTTTCGACGGCAGACCAGTTACTGGGGATATGGAACTTCATGCAAAGTTTGTCCCTATTACTTACACGATAAGTTTCTCATTGGGTGGGGGAAGTTTTGTCAGCATTGCTCCATCAACATTCACTGTTCTTTCGCCAGACTTAACACTTACTACTGCAACGAGGCGGGGCTACACCTTTCAAGGTTGGTATAACAACTCCGCTTTCACAGGCTCGCCAACAACTCAAATTGTGACTGGAACGATTGGTGATCAGCGGTTTTATGCTAGATGGGAAGTCATTGTCTACACTATTACATACAACCTTAACGGAGGAATTCTCCCGTCAAATGCTCCAACGACATTCACTGTTAATAGTCCGACAATCACGCTCCCAGTTCCAACTCGTGACGGATATTATTTCGGTGGTTGGTTTAACAATATTGCTCTTGTCGGAACTCCAATAACTGAAATTGTTGCAAATTCAATCGACAATCGCTCGTTCTTTGCTCTTTGGAATGTAGTCACTTACGACATCATTTTCAATCTAAACGGAGGTTTTTTTGAGTCAACACCAAACACAACTTTTACAATCGAATGCCCAAATATAACGCTCCCAACCCCAAATCGCTCTGGGCATTACTTTAGAGGGTGGTATCGGAACTCTGCGTTCTCTGGGCAAGCAGTGACTCAAATTGAGACTGGAACTTTTGGAAATCAGCAGTTCTTCGCAAGATGGGAAATCATGCGTTTTACTATCTCGTTCATTGTTGGTGGAGAAGTGTGGCAAGAAATTGTTGTGAATTATGGAACAACACTAAAGCAAGTGACCCTACTCAACATTGAAACAGGGCAAATGACAGAAGTGTTCATTGATTCTTTTGAGTCAAAAGCATTCTGCCTTGCTACCGCAATAACTAGCGACATTGAGTTATTCGCAAACTCCGAGTTCGCCATAATGAACTCAATAACTTTCAATGTTCGAGGGCAAAGAACAACTCATTGGATTCCACACAACGAAAGACTAAACAATCTGTTCACTCCAGAACATTTTGGCTATGTTTTTGTTGCATGGTATCACAACGAAGCATTCACGCAAAGAGTGTCACACCTTGATAGGCTAACAACAAATATTGAACTATTCGCAAGGTTTGAGCCACTCCCGTCAGAGAGCGACATTGCTTGGTGGCAAAACAGGTTAGTGTGGATAATTGCAGGACTAATATTAATTATTCTCACTGGAGCAGTCATTGCATTTGTTGTCATCAGAAAAAAGAAGAGAGGGGGCTAACATGAAATTTTTCAAGTCTTTAAGCAAGTATTTTTTAGTTGCAGTGTTCATTACAATTCTAACAAGCACTATGTTTTTTGTTGTCGGTTGCGACAATTTTGACTACTCAAACAACGAAGAGCGAACTGTCACTAGGCGAGAAATTGAAGAGGCATATCGCAATGGTTTTGCTAGTGGCTACTCACTGAATGCACGAGAAAGGCAGGAATTGCGTGTTAAAATCGAAGAATTGGAAAACGAGGTCAAATATTGGACTCAAAAGTATCATGAAATGCGAGAATATTTAGAGTCAGTCATTGCAAATTTGAGCGAACAAATTCTATCCCAAATGTCGCATATTAACACCCTTCACAACCTTATTATTCAACTCATTGACTACGGACTTGGCGATTTAATCGACTCAAACTCACTAGAATTTCTGCAAACTCTTGAACAAATTTATGTCGCAATTTTATCAAGAATCGCAACTGACATTGAATATTTGAGTTGGTGGTTGAGCGATATTTTATCCTTAATTTTTGCCTTTCCATATGACTACACTCTTGACGAAGTTTTCAACTTGCACAATTTTTGGTTGAGAGAGTTGTCGAGATATAGTGGACTCGCGGAGCATTATCAAAACAGGCTTTCCCATGCTCAAACTCAAATGAACAGTTTCGCTCATGGGAGTATTCCTTGGGCGTATTGGTTTAACAGATGGGGTGGCTACACTTACAGTCGTTGGCAAGCGGATTTGTCGGCTCAGTCGGCTCAATCAAGAGTCAACAGATATTACGCAATGCTACAACAATTCAGTCAAATTCACGAGCAAAAAATAATGCAACAAGCAATCGCCGAAAACATGAAAGAGGGCTTGATTTTAAGTCAAAATGAGTTCACGACAAGACTTGGTGCGTTAAGAGAGCGGATTGCAGGAAAGGGGGTGACGGCATGAAAAAGTTTTTAGGATTTTTAGTTGTTGTCGTACTTCTTGCTGTCGGAGGTTTCGTCATCTATCTAAACTGGGAAAACATTCAATCACGAATTAGCGGGGAAGAGCGGTTTCCATATGAATATTTGGATTTAGCGTATGAGCAAGGACTACTCTCTGGCGAAAATGCAGGAAATTCTTCAAAAGAAAATTATCAAAACATCATCAACGATTTGGAGCGAGAGATTGAAAACCCACCACAAGTCAACAGCGACGAAACAGAAGAACTTGAACGAGAACTCGTCGAACTTGAACAAGAACAACATAATCTAAGGCTTGAATACTACTCTGCACGACTGCAACTACTCAACGAAAGACTAACGCTCGTCACTAATGTGATTTCTATATTGCAATCTCAACTAAACGCAGTTGACTCTGAATATGCCGAAATTCTAGCCAATCAGAAAATCAATATCACGCAACTTCAACGCATGATGTTTTTGAGTGCAAGGCGAAGCGAGTTGCTGTTTGAACTATTGCCACTGGAAATTGAGGGCGAAATTCTAGTTGCAGAAATTGAGAAAACCAAAAATCAGATACAGGAGGCAACAAATGACAAAAATGATTAAACACCTTAATATCAAAAAAATTTTGTTTGCAATTGTGATTATTTTTCTAACAATTTTTGCAGTGATTCCAAGTTGCAATTTGCAAACTGCAAGAGCAAACTCGCCACAAACGCTATCAGCATTTTCAGAGCGATATGTCATGTATGACCTCAAAAACGACCCAAACTTCAACATAAATGATTTTCCATTCAACGAAAACGGCGAACTTCGCGTGATTAATTTCATTGAATTTGGCTGGTCGCATAGTCCATTTCTTAGAGGAAATTTTGGACTATATATCTATGTCTACAACCCACGACAACTAAATTTCATGCCATATTCATCTAATCACGCTATCCAAATGGCATATGAATATAACGCTGACGGAAAACCTGTCGCATATCGCAAATTTCCATTGCGATTGATGAACTTTTCAACTGGCGATTTCCACAGACTGTTTTGGAAATTCAGAGTCAATTTTAGTCAAGAGGATTTATGGCAATTAACAAGCAGACTCGAAAAAATTCACAACAGGCGATATGACATTTCTGGCATTGAACTCCACATTATGGGTCAACAAAACGCAACAGAATTTGTCGTTGCTCAAACCGTCACATTCTCTGGATTCGCCCAAGGCTTAGGGCCAAACCTAAACGCAGACAGCACCCTAAGACACGAAATTTCAGAACTCAAAACAATCGAATTAGATGTTAACCACACATTCTTTCGCTCTGACGCAATCGCTCCACTCACTCGTGCAGGCTACCACCACCAAATCGACAGCGTGTTTTTCAGCGTTCCAAACAGGATTCTTCATGAGTTCGGAAGATTACAACGAATACGAGCGGAGTGGTGGGAATATCGGACTTGCAATATTTTGGTGACGAGTAGGCGAAGTCTTTACAACAATGTGCTAAATCATGGTATCGGAAGAAGGCTAGAAACAACAACGCAAAGCAGAACTGTCTTTAATGAAAACATTGGTTACTCGCTTTATCGCGACCTTGTCATAACAGACGCATTTTTAGTGTTCGTTAATAGTGCAAGGGCGAACTGGACTTTTAACGGCATGGTTAATGCAAACTTTCCCATCAGTCGTTGGCAACACAGTCTGCACTACGCTTTTTTTGTTGACGAGATAACCGAGTTTAGAAGAGGTGAGCCATTCGGTGGTGGAATCAGTAGTGAAACTTTGGCAGACTGGATATTCAACTATAACCACAGATTCGGCTCACTGAACAACCAATTCCTATCAGTCAGAGAACGACAAATTCCGCAAGAACTATTCTCGCCAAATCTATGTCGTGTCAGCACTGAACAGGGCAGAGTTGCAGGACATCAACTAAGGGATATTGATGCAGATGATGACACTTTTGACTTAATGCGTTTTGAAGAAAATCAAACATGGTGGCAACGATTCACTGGAAGTGGTGGCGATTCAATAAGGGTAGACGAGAGGCAAAACATAAGTCCAATCTTCAAAATATCAAACGCAAATATCTTAAATGGAAACAGAGTCAGTGTCGCAAACGAACTATTAATCCACTACAATGATGTCGAGAGACTTAGGCAATTCAACGCAACCGCCAACGCAAAAAACGAAACAACATTTTTGTTCCGATTCGCCCAGACTGAATATTTCGCAAGAGCAATAACCATTTCAACAGGCAACAACATATTCCCTTGGCAACTCCGAGAGGGCGAGGCATATATCGCACAAGCAACAGTGTTCTTCGATTTCGACATAATATCACTCACTTTCAACCATCAAGGCGAAATGACAGTCATTCCAGTTGTGTCAAGTCCACAAGACATCATTCCAGAAATAACTCCACCATCGGAAGTTCCACCATCAAACAATTTGTTGAATAGGTTTCTAAATTGGCTCGCAGCACTCTTGGGTATAAGCCGAGAAGAACTTATTTTCTGGCTCATCTTAGCAGGAGTCGTTGTCGCAGTAATAGCAATAATTGTTGTTATTGTGAAAGTCGCAGGAGGGAAAAACGAATGATATATCTACTAATCAAGGCGATATTAATGATTTTTTCTGTCGTGAAGTTCATTATCATGTTGCCATTCAAGATTTTAGCGTGGATACTTCGCTTGCTTGTAAAATTAATTATCGCGTTTTTCAGACTGTTTAGGAGGGATTAACAATGTTATCAATAATCTCTGGCGATATAGGTTCTGGCAAAACAGCACTCGCAACATTGTTCGCACTGATGAAAATGAGTGGGGAAAACGCGTTGATTGACATTTCAAGACTTCGCCAATATGTCCGCTCACTCAACAGAGTAGGGCATAACCTATCACAACTCAAAAACCACCTAGTCTATACTGACTATGATGTCTATTTGCGAAAAGAGTTCCAACGACCACTCAAAAACAGATTCGTTGATGGTTGGAAAATAGGGTATTCAAACCCCCATCATGAAACGGTCTATCTTCCACCTTATGCGTTCATTGGACTTGACGAGGCTCAAATGTATTACGACAGCAGGCGAAAATATATTCCACCTTTTGTTGTGAACTATTTTGCCCAACACCGCCACTACCACCTAGACATTGTCCTAACTTGCCAACGACCAGTTAGCATTGACAAGGCAATTCGTGGTTTATGTGAACGCTTCATTTTCATTCTCGACCTAAAACATAGCAAGGACAAATTCGGAAATATTATCCACACAAAATGGCAATGTCTAGAGTTCCCATCAACAGAAAGTGCAGAACGCTTTTCCGACACCAAGTCAAACTTCAACGAAGGAATGCCAACTTCTTACGAATACTGGGGCAACATCTTCAGCTGCTACAACTCCTACGGCTACCACAAATATTTCCTAGAAGGCAAAGACAACCAAGACTTCCACTGCGGCGGTCATGGTGGACTTCCCCAAATCGAAGTGCCAAAAGCCTTTAGAAAAGGAGCGTAAAAGAAAACAGTGCCACAAGGACACTGCTTTGAATTAATCGTCTTTTTTTGGAAGATATAGCCTATTTTCAACCTGTGACAAAACTTGCAATTGTTGACGAGCCATCTCGTTTAATTTGTCAAGTCTTTCTGGTTGGCTCAATTTGTCTTTAATCATGATTGCGTTGTAGCTTTCCATGTTCGCCAAAACCAACAGTTGATGAATTGATGCATAATCACGAATATTTCCGTCTTTATCCTTATTTGCTTTTCGCCATTCTGATGCAGTAATTCCAAAAAGTGAAACATTTAACAAATCTGCTTCATCAGCATAAACAAAACTTTTTTGACTTGCAGTCAATGTTGGCACTATTAAATTCTGTGCAATTGCACTCGTTTGAATGTGATAGTTGATTTTTGCGAGCTCTCTTTTTGCACTCCACGCTATCAATTGTTATTCATCAGACTTTAAGCGTTGGAATTCTTGAATAATCCAAAACTTGAATTCAGCACTCAACCAAGTAGCAAATTCAAAAGCAATGTCTTTGTGAGCAAAAGTTCCGCCATATCTTCCTGCACTTGAAACCAATCCGATTGCATTAGTTTTTTCTATCCATTGCTTAGGGGAGAGAGTGAAACTGCCACCACTATCATTTCTAATGTCACGGAATTCCGTGAGGTTAAAATTGGGGTTTGTTTGTTTTTTCCCATATGCCCAAAAACTCAACTGCGAATTTAGTGCTTAGCCAATGTGATATGACATGAGCAGGAATTTCCGCGTTTTTATACTTTGCCATATCAGTGAGAGAGATATAATCTTCCTTATTGATTTTCTTGTAACCAATATCAATCCCTTTAATTTCAAGTGATTTTGACATACTTAAACTCCTTTTTATGATTTCATTATACCATATTTTATCATAGAAGTCACTTATTTGACGAACAAAAAATAATTTTTAACGGAGAATAAAACAAAATGTTTTTCAACAAAAAGAAAACAAGAAAAAAAGCACTGTCATATTTAGACCTACTAACTGACCCTGCCCAAAAAGCATATATGCATCTCATGAGCATTGGGGAAACTGCACCAGATATTCATTCAGTTTTTCCAAACTCTGAAGAAAGCAACAAGGTAATTCTAGGGCAAAATGTTGTCTTATACTTTGCCAAAACAATCCTATGGGCTTTCAAAAAAGACTGGAAAGCAATCAAAAAGGAAGCAAAATTTCTCTCACCCAACGACACAATTGAGAGAAAAACAAAAGCAAAAAAGGTTTCAGAACAAGCATTGAAAGACCTTGAAAACGCTCTCAAAATGCAGTCGCAACAAGCATTGCAACAAGGCAACAACGAACAACAACAATTGCTTCAACAAAGCGAGAACTTGCCTTAAACCGCAAAACAACGCTTTAAACACGCACTATGCGTGACATAACAAGAAGCACGCACAGGCAAAAAACGGAACAGGGCTTGCCCCCCGTTTTGCCTGTGGCGACACTTTGCCCGCCGCTTGCGGCGGGCGGAATCATTCTAAAAGCCTATTGTTACCTTTTAGATAACTACTGTGACTGTGACAGGGTTTTCAACCCTTTTGTGCTGGCTGTGTTCAAACTAAAATCAATGACTTCAAAAAGGACAAAAACAAAAATGAATTTTGAATTAAACAAACTCTACAATATGGATTGCCTAACCGCTATGAAAACCATTCCAGATAATTTTTTTGAACTTGCTATCGTTGACCCACCATATGGCAACGCTAACTTTGAATGTGAAAAACCTTTCATTGGTGGGCGAGGGCGAAACGCTCTCAACAAGAAAAAAATTGAAAAGAAAATCATTGATTGGGATATCGCTCCCAAAAAAGAATATTTCAACGAACTTTTTCGAGTCAGCAAAAATCAGATTATTTGGGGTGGGAACTACTTTGACCTTCCACCTACTCGCTGTTTTGCAGTTTGGCGAAAACTAACAATCGGCGAAAAATTTACAATGGCTATGTGCGAATACGCTTGGACAAGTTTTAACGCTAACGCAAAAATTTTTGAATGTGTTCCGCAAGGCACTGCAAACGAAGAACGACTCCACCCAACACAAAAACCAATCAAACTCTACTCATGGATACTCAACCTATTCGCAAAAAAAGGCGATAGAATTCTCGATACTCATGTCGGAAGTGCTTCATCTCTCATTGCTTGCCACAAAGCAGGATTTCAATATCTAGGCTTTGAAATCGACAAAACCTACTTTCAAAAAGCAACTGCAAGGCTTAATCGCTACAAAAACCAACAATCATTTTTTGATATAGGAGGCAACTATGGAGCAAATTGAAACAACCATTAACAATGAAACTGAAACAAAAGAAAGCGAAAACAACTCAAAAGAAAACAAAAAGCGAGACACCCGTTCACGCTCATGGCTCGTCACTCAATCAGCAGAAAAGATTTCGCAAGCCGATTTAATAGAAGCACTTTCTCCTTACACTTGGATAGGGCAACTCGAAAAAGGCGAAAAGTCTGATTACGAACACTATCAAATATATATCGAAAACATTGAGCCCATACGCTTTTCAACCTTGAAGAAAAAAATCCCATTCGCCCACATTGAAGAAAGACGAGGCACACGAAGGCAAGCCTATGACTATGTGACAAAAACTGAAACGCGTATCGGCGAGCCAATAGGCAATGGCGAAATCAACCTTGAAGAAGAACAAGGCAAACGCAACGACCTAAGAAACATCATCATGCTACTAGAAGAAGGTGCAAGCATGGCAGAAATTCAAAATGCCTATCCATCACAATTCTTGCTCTATTCAAACCGCATTAAAGCCTATGTTTCTGCTCGTGACGAGCAACGACAAGAGATTTTCCGAAAAACCTTTCGCCAATTAACCACAACCTACATCTGGAGTAAAACAGGAGTTGGAAAAACTCGTCATGTTATGGAAAAATATGGCTATGAAAATGTCTATGTCGTGACGAACTATGACCGCTCCATGTGGGATACCTACAAAGGACAAAAAATAGTCCTATTCGACGAGTTCCGCTCCCACCTAAAAATATCCGACATCTTAAAGCAACTCGACGGCTACCCCTTAGATTTACCCGCTCGCTACAACAACAAAAC
Organism: Bacillota bacterium; assembly: GCA_009787685.1. GTDB lineage: Bacteria > Bacillota > Clostridia > Christensenellales > Pumilibacteraceae > WRAY01. The sequence continues at coordinate 41,245 of WQSV01000001.1, read as the reverse complement.
CGCCTGCTACGACACAGTCTACATAGCAAGCAACATTCCGCTAAATTCCCAATACCCCTTAATACAACAAGAAGAACCAGAAACCTTTGAAGCGTTCAAACGCAGAATCCACTTCCTATGGGAATTCGGAAAAACAGAAAACCCAATCCCAATGCCAAAACCAAACCAACCAATGACTGCCGATCAAATAATGATGTTCGGTGTAATCAATGAAGATGAAGATATTTTCAGTTAATACGAAAACGAAAGGAGCAAAAAACAATGGGTGCAGAATTGCAACAACAACTAGTTGAACAGAGCAAAATGATTGCAACGCTCACAGAAACAGTTGGGCGATTTGTGGCATTTTCTATTGAAAATAGACCGATAAACAACCCTTTTTCAGTTGACAAAAATTCCGAAAAATGCTATACTAATCTTACACAAAATGAAGGAGGGTCATCTAAAAAAGGTCAATTCGCAGAGAACTCAAAACAACTCAACGAGGAGGAACAAGAGTTTATGCGAACACAAAAAAATGTCCGTCTGCGAAAAGACGGAAGATTCGAATGGCAAAAAATGATAGCAGGGGTCTGGCACAGAGAGATTGATAAGGACTACCGAGTGTTGAAAAAGAAAATAGCGGAGCGAATGAGGGAGTTGAAAAACATTCTCAAACACACTCGTTTTGTGTCAAGGCTCAAAAGGGAATGTCCGATATTGTTCGACCTATGTGTCAAAAGTGCGAAAGCAAATCGAAACGATTTTGAGAAATTGCGAGGAATGATAGACAAGCACCTTTCAAAACTAGATAAGCCAATTGATGAATACACCAAATTGGACATTCTAACTTTCTTGAAAGATCTGCCAATCCAACCAGTCCAAGTTTTACAAATCTTGAAATTAACTTTTGCTGATGCAGTTGAGGAGGGAATAATCGAAAGAAACCCAATCTCAACCCTAAAATGCCCAGCGTTTGAAAAAGTAAAAGGAAGATGGTTTGACATTGAAGAACAGAAAATCATTCACGCAAGAAAGGGTGAGACAAAAATCGCTGACGAGATTGATTTCTATTTAATGGTTGGATGCCGAGCAAACGAAGCCCCAAATTGCGAGCCAGACTTCGACAACAACAGAGTATGGGTCAATCGCCAAAAAAGCGATGGAACAAGTGGCTATGTCAAAATCTCACAAGCCTACTGCGACATACTCCGCACCAAATGGGACAAGATGTTTAAAAACGGAAAGGGAACAAACTATGCGGTAAGGTTTAGAGAATTTCTAATCAAAATTGGTTTAAAATTTGATGACACATCTCTCCACAGCCTTCGCCATACTTTCTGCTCAAACCTATTCTATCTAGGAGCAAACGACAAATTCCGTCAACACGCAATGGGTCACAAAGACAGCAGAATGACATCAGACCGCTACACCACCTACGACCCAAACATAACCAAACAAGAAGTTCTGGAAATCTACGGAAACCTATATCCCGATTTCAGCAACTAACTTTAGTCAAAAGCAAAGAACATTGCTTTTGACTAAAAAAACACCAAAACACAAATGACCTTAAAAAGACCTAAAAATGACCTAAAAACTTTCAAAAAAAGAAACACAAAACCCCAAAACAACCCCCAAATACCCACAGAAACACCCTAAAATGCTCTTAAATTCGCTCAAACCCCAATATGCAAACGCTTGACAAGGGTCTTCGAGCCCTTTGTGAGGATGTTTCTAAATAATAGCAATCTCCGACAAGAGCATCAAAGATGCTTGACAAAAAAACTTTGTAAGGATATAGTGTTTTTATGAAAATTGTGTTTTTTATTTTTTCAGTAGTGTTCTTTTTAATAGGATTTGTGGGGTCGATGTTTATTCCACTTTCAAACAATGAATACAACATTGATGAATTTCGAAGTGTCAGCGGAATTGTTCAACGAGTTGAAATGGGAACAAGAGTTGTTATCACAGTTGGCGGAAGAGAATTTGAAATGCTCCCATTGACTCATGAATTTTTTTCAAGAGAAAACATTTCTGGACGAATTGTTGCTCAAACTCCACAAGTGAGTGGAACTCATGTTCAAATGCGATATATGGAGATTGCAAACGTTTTGAGCATCAAAGAAATAATTGTTGGCGGAGAAACACTTCTTTGTGCCCATGACATGATTGAAGGGCTCTATTCAAGTGACAGAAGAATGCGAAACATGGGCATAATTATTATGTCAATTGGATTTGGGCTTGGAACAAGTTTTTTGGTCATTGGAATAATCAAGAACAGAATTCAAAAGAAAAAGGATCAAAAAACAGTCACGGACTTTGTTCCGAGTTCGGAAAGCAAAGACGGAGTGAAAAAACTAGAGAGGTGAGAACAAAATTAAATCTCCAATCTTAAAAATAATTGTCTACATTATTATTGCAATTGTAAATGCTAGTGCTTTTGCGGCGTTGACACTGACCGCGTTTGGTGCTGTTGACGGAAATATTATTCTTGCTTCAATCTTGAATCTCGCGATAACCTTGATTTTCATCATCTTGGAAAAAATCGAAAGACGAATCGAAAGATATTTAATAAAACTTAAAGAAAAGAAAGGGCAGTTGAATATTGGATTGAGAACATTAAAGTGGTATCTTCAAGGTCCATCAGTCAAAGCGTCGATATATTTTGTCTACATGGCAGTCATTGTCGGAACAGTGGTTTTGACAGTCGACCCCGGAACTGCGGGATTGCAAATTTTTAGTGAATACCTGTTGTCAATGAGATATGGAATACTCTTTCTTATTGCAGTCGACAAATTTCTTGCATTGATTATTGAACGCATTAATAAAGAAAAAAAGGTCGAAGAAGAAGTTAAAAAGGAATGTGAGATGGAATCAATCGAAAAGAACAATGCTCAAGGCTTAGCACACAGCGAATGCGAGAGTGAGAATATTGAGCCTGTGGTGGGAAATGAAAAAATTAATTAACAAATTTGAGCATTGTGCATTGAGCATCGTGCGTTGAAAAGGAAATCATGAAACATATTGACATCAAAGAAATAGTTGAAAACAAAAAAAAGTTCATCGGAAAATCGGTCACGGTTTGCGGATGGGTTCGAACGAGCCGAGATTCGAAAACGGTTGCGTTTGTGGAACTCAATGATGGAACAATGCTTAAACACATGCAAATAGTTTTTGACAAAGAGAAAATCGACAATTGTGCGGCGGCATTGCCTCTTTGCACATCATTAAAAATCACTGGAAAAGTTGTCAAAGCCGCGAATAATCCAGAAAATGTTGAAATTAATGCAGACACTGTGGAAGTTCTTGGAGAATGCCCTCCAGAATATCCAATTCAAAAAAAACCGCACTCATTAGAATTTTTGAGAACGATTCCTCATTTGAGAATGAGAACGAACACATTTTCGGCGATGTTTCGCATTAGAAATGTTTTGACGGAAGCGATTCACAAATATTATCTCGACAGAAACTATGTCTATGCCCACACCCCAATAATAACAGGCTCTGACTGTGAAGGGGCAGGGGAAGGGTTCAAGGTCACAACGATTGGCTATTCAAACAAATTCAAAACCGAAGAAGAATATCATGCGAATGACTTTTTCAGTAAGTCCGCAGGACTCACTGTTTCTGGTCAGCTTGAGGGTGAAATGATGGCTATGGCTTTTGGAAAGATCTACACCTTTGGCCCAACGTTTCGAGCGGAAAATTCAAACACTTCTCGTCATGCTGCGGAATTTTGGATGAATGAACCTGAAGTTGCTTTTTGCGACATTGATGGACTGATTGAAATTGCGGAAGAATTCATCAAGTTTATAACAAAATTTGTTCTCGACAAATGCAAAGATGAACTAGCGTTTTTTGAAAGGTTCTATGAAAAAGGATTGATTGAAAAATTGACAGGCATTGTTGAAAAAGATTTTGCAAGAGTGGACTACACCGAAGCCATTGAAATACTCAAAAAATGCTCTAAAGCAAAAGAATTTCAATATCCAGTTGAATGGGGTTGTGACTTGCAGACTGAACACGAAAGGTATTTAACGGAAGAACATTTCGCGAAGCCTTGCTTTGTCGTTAACTATCCAAAAGCAATTAAATCGTTCTACATGAAACAAAACGACGATGGCAAAACGGTCGCAGCAACAGACCTTCTTGTTCCCGGGGTCGGTGAAATAATCGGTGGAAGTGAGAGAGAAGCGAACTATGAAAAGCTCAAAAACGAAATTGTTGCAAGAGGGATGAATCTTAGTGACTATGAACAATATCTCGATTTGAGAAAATATGGTTCTGTTCCTCATGCAGGATTTGGACTTGGACTTGAAAGAATGTTGATGTATATCACGGGAATTGGAAACATTCGTGACACAGCGATATTCCCAAGAGCAAGAAATGAACTGAGATAATGAACTGAGAAAGGGTCTTCGACCCTTTTGACAGGAATTGCGAATAGAAAGTGATTCGACAAAAGCGTCAGTAACGCAAAGGAGAACTATGAAAAGAAAACTAACAGCATTAATAGTATTAATGGCATTACTACTAATGGGTGCAATGTTCACGGCATGCAATGGTGAAACTTATCACACCGTGACTCTCATTGCTCCGCCACAAACGACTTTAACAGTAGCATATGAAAACGAACAGAATGTGACAAGAACTTTGAACATGGGGGCGAATCAAGTCAGAGACGGAGAAGAAGTCTATATTATCACTATTCTTAGCACTGATCCTAACTATTTTTCATATCTTTACATCAACGGAGAACAGCAAGAACAAATGACTTCAATAACTCATGTAATAACGCAAAACACCACCATTGAACTGAGAATGGTGAGACAATAAATTGCTATAAGAGTGAAGAGCCAAGAGTGAAGATGAGGGAATTTTTTAACAACATCTCGAATTTTCATTTTCAACCATTCACTCTCTATTAAAATATGATGATTTCATTAAACGGAAAAACACTAGACATAAAAGATGTTGTTCGCATTGCGAGAAACAAAGCAAAAGTTGACATTTGCAAAAAGGCAATGCAACAAGTTAAACTTGCACGCAAAGTAGTCGATGAAATTGCGAAAAAAGACGAAGCAGTCTATGGCATTAACACGGGCTTTGGAAAATTTGCAGATGTTTCAATTGGCGAGAATGATCTCAAAACACTGCAAAAAAACCTCATCATTTCTCATGCGTGTGGAGTTGGTGAGCCGATGCCAAAAGATGTTGTTCGAGCAATGCTTGCTCTTCGAATCAACGCTCTATGCGTTGGACATTCGGGGATTGAATCAACAACAATTGAGTTGATGGTCGAAATGTTGAACAATGATATTGTTCCAGTCGTGCCAAGCAAAGGGTCGCTTGGAGCGAGTGGGGACCTTGTTCCGCTTGCTCACATGTCACTTCCTTTGATTGGACTCGGTGAAGTGTTTTTTAAAAACAAACGAATCTCAAGTGAAGTGGCGTTTCAAAAAACTGGTCTTAAACCAATTGAATTGAGTGCTAAAGAGGGTCTGGCTTTGATTAATGGAACACAAGCAATGTGTTCGATTGCCACTCTTTTGGTTCATGATTCAAAAATGCTAATAAAAACTGCGGACGCACTTTCTGCACTCACTAATGAAGCGCTAACTGGTATAGCAATAGCATATGATGAGAGACTACATATTGCAAGAAATCAAATTGGTCAAATTGAAACAGCAGCGAATTTGAGAAAACTTCTTTTTGATAGCAATCTCACATCAAAGGACCGAGTTCAAGATGCCTACACTTTGCGTTGCGTCCCTCAAATTCATGGAGCATCGCGAGACACTTTGAAGTTTGTTGAACAAACAGTTGCGAATGAAATAAATGCCGTGACGGACAATCCTCTTATTTTTCCAAAAACAGGTGAAGTAATTTCGGGTGGAAATTTTCATGGTCAATATATGGCTTTTGCAAACGATTTTCTCGGAATTGCAATGAGTGAAATCGCGAATGTTTCGGAGAGAAGAATTGAAAGAATGGTCAACCCTCAACTCTCAAATGGATTGCCAGCATTTTTGGTCAAGGTCGGTGGACTAAACAGTGGCTTCATGATTCCGCAATACACCGCGGCATCACTAGTGAGCGAAAACAAAGTTCTCTCACACCCAGCTTCAGTCGACTCAATAACATCAAGCGCCAATCAAGAAGACCATGTCAGCATGGGGATGACCGCTGCATTAAAAGCAAGAACGATTGTCGAAAACACAATGACGGTTCTTGCAATCGAACTCTTCACCGCTTGCCAAGCGGCGGAATTAAGAGGAGCGGACAAACTTTCAAAATCGGGAAAAGCAATCTTTGACCTAGTCAGAAAAGGAGTCCCTTTCATTGAAAGTGATGATGTGCTTGCTCCATTGATTGACAAATGCCTAGGGCTAGTTCGATATGGAGAGGTTCTGAAAGCAGTTGAGAAAGCAATTGGAAAGCTAAAGTAAAGGGTTTTAAAATTGAGGTTAACATGAAAAATGAAAAAAATCTGTTGTCAATAATAGAATTACCTCCAAAGAAGAAATTCATTGAGGGGATTAGACGCGCTCCAAAAAGAGAACTCAGTCTAAATGATGCTGACATTGCGCTTGCACTCAAAAATGCATTGCGCTATATTCCGAGTGAATTTCATGATGAGATTGCTCCCGAGTTTTTGGACGAACTCATGACCATGGGACGAATCTATGGATATCGCTTTCGACCGGAAGGAAATCTCAAAGCGAAATCAGTTGATGAATACATTGGAAAAACGCTCGAGGGAAGAGCGTTTCAATTGATGATTGACAACAATCTTGATTTTGACATCGCGCTCTATCCTTATGAACTAGTGACCTATGGTGAAACGGGACAAGTCTGTTCGAATTGGATGCAGTATCAACTCATCAAAAAATATCTCACCGTGATGAATGATGATGAAACTCTTGCGATTCTCTCGGGACACCCATTAGGACTTTTCAAAAGTTCAAAAATGTCGCCAAGAGTTGTTGTGACAAATGGACTGATGATTGGACAATTTGATGATGCGGAAAACTTTTCTAGGGCTGCTGCTCTTGGTGTTGCGAACTATGGACAAATGACTGCGGGTGGATGGATGTATATTGGACCACAAGGCATTGTTCATGGGACGTATAACACGCTTGTTAATGCAAAGAGACTCATTAGCTCAATGCAGAATAAAGTCCAAGATGAAGTTAGCAACTATTCAGAACTGCATAAAGACGAAAAAGAATTAAAAAGCACTCTCTTTGTTTCTTCTGGTCTCGGCGGAATGAGTGGGGCGCAAGGAAAAGCGGTTGAAATTGCTGGCGGTGTTGGCATAATCGCTGAAGTTGATGCGTCAAGAATTGAAACGCGACATTCCCAAGGCTGGGTGAGTGCAGTGACGAAATCTCCGAAAGAAGCATTTGAACTTGCGGAAAAACATCTCAAAAACGGAACAGAATGTGCAATCGCTATGCACGGAAATGTTGTCGATTTGCTGGAATATGCCGTCAAAAACAACATCAAAATTGACCTTCTCTCAGACCAAACCTCGTGTCATGCAGTCTATGACGGTGGATATTGTCCGAAAGGCATTTCATTTGAAGAGAGAACTCGACTTCTCAAAACCGACAAAAACAAATTTAAAAAACTAGTCGACAAGACTCTCCTTGACCATTTTGAAGCAATCAAAACTCTCTCAAAACGTGGAACGTATTTCTTTGACTATGGCAACAGTTTCTTAAAATCCGTTTTTGATGCGGGCTCACATGAGGTTTGCAAAAATGGACAAAACGAACTAGACGGTTTCATCTTTCCATCATATGTTGAAGATATTTTGGGTCCCGTTTGTTTTGATTATGGCTATGGTCCATTTCGTTGGGTTTGTTTAAGTGGACTAGACAGTGACCTTGACAAAACAGACAAAGCGGCGATGGAATGCATTGACCCAGAAAGACGATTCCAAGACAAAGACAACTATGTTTGGATTCGTGATGCAAAAAAGAACAAATTAGTCGTTGGCTCAAAAGCAAGAATACTCTATCAAGACGCGTTTGGCAGAATGAAAATCGCACTCAAATTCAACGCAATGGTTCGCAACAAAGAGGTTGGCGCAATCATGCTTGGAAGGGATCACCACGACACAGGAGGAACCGACTCGCCATTTAGAGAAACTTCAAATATAAAAGACGGTTCAAACATCATGGCAGACATGGCGACACAAGTTTTCGCTGGAAATGCGGCTCGCGGAATGAGTCTTGTTGCTCTCCACAATGGAGGAGGAACGGGGGTTGGAAGGAGCATTAATGGTGGATTCGGCATGGTTCTCGACGGATCGAAAAGAGTTGATGAAATTTTGCAAACATCGATGATGTGGGACACAATGTGTGGAGTCGCTCGTCGAAACTGGGCTCAAAACGAAAACGCAAAATCAACCGTCCAAGAATTCAATGAGATCGGAAGCCATGGTTTTGTCACAATGCCAAATGAAGTTGACGAAGAAAAGTTGGCGAAATGGTTGAAGAAATAATTCACAATGCACAATGGATGAGAGAGTGAGTTTAATTAGTAGGGACGTATTGTTGATAAGCACACCTAAATGAATTTAGCAGAAAGTAGATAATCTAGATGTGTCTTATGAACAATAGCGGGGGGCTTATTGTTCATAAGGCACACCTAAACGAGGTTAGCACAAAGTTGGAAATCTGGGTGTGTCCCTTGACACAAAAGGGGGCGAAACTTTGTCGCCCGAAGCAAAGAAGTATCAAGTTAATCAATCTGAGAGAAGATTGAAAAAATAGATTGTAGTTTCGGGCAGTGACCGCCCGCATAACTACGAAACCAAAAGCATGGAGCAAAAAAACAATTTTCAAAAAATAATAGGCATATTGCAAGTTTGTTTTGCGTCTTTAACAATTTTGTGGTTCTTCTTCTCGTTCGTTTTCTTTCCGATTGATATTTTTCATGGATATCAATTCATCCGTTTGTTTTTGGTGGGAATGTGGATTGTGCCATTTTGCATTTCGTTTGTTGTTTTTAGTTTCATTGTTGGCGTTGCTAATATAAAAACAAAAGAGCAAAGAAAAAGTGCAAAAACAAAAGACATTTTGAAATTTGTTTTCACTATTTTGCCACTAGTAGTGATTTTGATTTTAACTTTGGTGTTGTTTCAGCCATCATACTATTTCCTATCCATCTGTTTTCTAATCGCTTTTAGCATTGCGGTATTCATTTTAGAAATAACACTATCAACAAAAAAACCAATCAAGGAGAAAAAATAAATTATGCAAAAAATCATTCAGTGTGTGCCGAACTTTTCAGAAGGGCGCGACAAAAAGAAAGTTGAAAAAATTATTGACTGCTTTCGAAATGCAGAGGGAGTCAAATTGCTGGACTACTCTCTTGACGCTGACCACAACAGAACGGTCGTGACAATTGTTGGAGACGCGGAGTCACTAAAAAAAGCAGTTCTTAGTGCTGTTGAAGTTGCGCTCAAAATAATCGATTTGACAAAACACGAAGGACAGCATCCAAGAATGGGGGCCTGCGACGTTGTGCCGTTTATTCCAATCAAGAATGTGACGGAAGAAGAGGTCATTGCTCTTTCAAAAGAGGTCGGTGAAGAAATTGGAAAACTCGGCATACCCGTGTTTCTTTATGAAAAATCAGCAACAGCTAGCCACAGAGAAAATCTTGCGGATGTTCGCAGAGGTCAGTTTGAGGGTTTGGAAGAAAAAATGAAAGACGCGAAATGGAACGCGGATTTTGGAACAAAAGATGCTCCTCACAAAACTTTTGGAGCAGTTGCGGTTTGTTGCAGAATGCCACTTGTCGCGTTTAATGTCAATCTTGGAACTGACAATCTCGACATTGCAACTGCAATCGGAAAAAAAGTTCGCTTTCTTGGTGGGGGACTCAGATATTGCAAAGCTATGGGAGTTGACCTTGCGGAGAGAAAAATCACTCAAGTTTCAATGAACCTCACGGACCACACAAAAACAACAATTTATTCAGTCATTGAACTAGTTCGCATTGAAGCAAAACGCTATGGTGTCCCAATTGTTGGAAGCGAAGTTATCGGACTCGTTCCAATGCAAGCACTAGTTGATTGCGCGGAATATTATCTTCAAATTGAAAATTTCTCAATAGACCAAGTCCTTGAATACAAAATCATGGAATAGAGTCTTCAACCCCTTTTGTTTGAAAGAGGTTGTTGCGTCTAATCCTTCTTTTTGAAAAGGCTCCATGACAAATAGAGTCTTCGAACCTTTTGTCTAAGAGTGCTTGGCTGTTTGCGTTAGCTGGTTTCAGAACAGTCCACAGGTTAAGAGACGAACACTCGCTATCACTAGAAAATTGCAAATCTAAAAAACCTGTGTTCACTTAGAACACAGGTTTTTCTTTAAATTTTTGATTATTTATTGTCTTTTGTTGCTGCAACTTCTTTTAGCGCGGTTTTCGGTTGATTTGGATTAATCTTTTCGGACTTTTTCTCGATTTTCTTTTCGGATTTTGATTTTTTTCCATGAAGTGCTTCGCTCTTAATCTCTTTGATTATTTTGTCAATTCCATTCAAAACTTTACTTTTTGAAATCCAGAAATCTCTTGACCAAATTCTGACGATGTTCCAACCTCTGCTTTCAAGGAATTTTGCACGAAAAACATCTCTTTCAAGAACTGACGGTGATGAAGCATATGCATCGTAATCACATTCGATTCCAAGAACGTATCTGTCCAAATCCTTGTCGTAAATAGCAAGGGAAAGCTTGCTTGTGCTGTTTCCAACATTGACATCGACAATATATCCCATTTTTTCAAGTGCTGTTTTTAGTTCGGTCGTTATGTTTTGACACTCGGTTGCTGGTTTTGTTTGAGATGAAGCGAGGGAAGAGAGCAATAATTTGACTTCTTTTGTTGCTCCAGTCGAAACGCTTCGAGCGTATTCAAGATATCTTTTGAATAATTTTGGGCCAAGGTTTTTTGCACTCTCAACATTTAATTCTTCTGGCTCAATGCTTGTCACCAAATATATTTTGCTTTTCGCTCTCGTGACAGCAACATTCAATCGGTTTTCTCCGCCTTCAAGGTTTAGTGGACCAAAATGAGCAGTCACTTTGTCGTGTTCATTTTTTGCATAGCCAACGCTGAAGATGATGATATCCCTTTCGTCACCTTGAACATTTTCAAGATTCTTGACAAAAAGACTGACGTCTTCGCCGTGTTCAAAGCGGTTTCTTTCAGCATAAATCATGCTTCTGAAATTTGCATCTTCCATGCACGCTTCATCAATCAAGTCATTAATGTATGTTCCTTGTTCAGCGTTAAAGGTGATAACCCCGATTGTTTCGTTATTTTTCCTGCTTTTCAGTGTTTTTTTGATTAGTTCAACAATTCTTTTCGCTTCTGCTTCGTTGCGCCTGTCAATCCATCTGCCATCGACTTTGATTCTTTCGATTGGACGGGTCTGCATGTTTCGTCCCATGTTCGGTGCGACTTGCAATTTTGAATGGTAATATGCATAGTTTGAAAAGTTAATAAGTTCTTCGTGACGCGAACGATAATGATAGTTAAGGTTCGCTGAATGGAATCTTGAAGTGGCTAGGTCTAGCAAACTCTCAACTTCAAGTGCTGCGACTGTGTTCATGTCCATGTCATCATCGTCATTGCCCATGAATCGTCTCAAGAAATGAGCAGTTGGGCGAAGTTGTTTGTTGTCGCCCGCAATCGCAATGTTTTTTCCGCGATAAATCGTTGGAAGTGCTGCTTCAATAAAGACTTGTGACGCCTCGTCAAAAAGAATTAAGTCAAACAATCCAGCTTTTAGTGGAAGAAGTGTTGAAACGCTTTCTGGAGAGAGAAGCCAACATGGATAGAGTGTGAACAGGAGTTCATGGTAAAGTTCAACCAACTTTCTAATCGGCATGAAGTTTTGGCTTTTTGAAATTTGATAGAAAAAGTTGTTGTTTTCTGGATTTGAATTGTAGAGAGTTTTGTATTCATTTTTGAAATTGTCTTCACAAATTTCTCTCACCACTTTTTGTTGTTCTGCTTTTAAAGAGATGATTCTGTTTTTGATATTTTCAAAATCCATTATTTTAGAAAGTGGTAATTGATGAGTTGCTTCTGCAAGAACAATTTCATGATAGATTCGAATGCTCAAAATGTTATCGATGATTTTGTTGTATTCATTGACTGTCACCGAATTTTCATAGGCAAATTTTAGAACAATTTTTTCTTCATCAGAGAAAGTTCGAAGGTTGATGTTCATGTCGCGAATGTCAACATATTGATTAAGAGCGGAAAGGAGAAGTTTGATTCCTGTCAAATTACCCATTAAAATATGGTCGATGATTGTCGCGAAGCCTTTTGAGTCGAGAATTCTGCTCAAGAGATACCACTCCCCAACATACGCTTTTGCTTCTTCAAGCGTTTCTGAAAAAATCTGAGTCATTTCGCTAGCACTAATTCTTTCTTCTTGTCTTTTTGCTGAGTATTTGATGAGTGGCTTGAGATCGTGAATGTCTGGAACGTTGTTTTCAATGTAAAATCCAATTAATTGTCTTAAAAATGAAAATTGAGACATATCAAATGGAACAAAGCGCTTTGAGAGCATATTGTTGAGGTAGGTCGTCGCCGCGTTCAAAGTGTGGACATCCAAATCTTTTTTGACATGTTCAACAAATGGATTCGCTTTTTGCATTTCAATTCGTTTGTAGTAAAGTTCGCCTTTTTTCTTTTCTTTGATGCTTCGAATTGATTCGCTTAATTGCTTGTGAGAAAGCTCCATCAAACGAGGAGTATCGAGCATGCTTTCATAAATATCGTATTCTCCGTCTCCTTTATTGATAATGCGACTTCTTGCATACATTTCTTGCAATGATATTCCAAAATCAGTTGGGGAGAAGAGCGTTTGTGAAATGCTTTCAAGATGAGCGATTTCAGAGTGCAAAGTTCCAGTGACATCTTGATACATCAATCGGTGTTCTTGAGTGTTGACCGACTCTTCGCCCAAAATTTCAAGATGTTGAGTTTTGACCTTTTCAAAAAAAGAAAGTTTTTCTTTTTCTGGGTCAATGATATACATTGCTTTTGAATTAAGGTTTCCAAGACGGTTGAAAACAACATCAAGAGCTGCTTTTTTTTGAGAAACAACGAGAACGCGTTTGTTTTTGCAAAGAGCATCAGTGATAGTGTTAACAATCGTTTGACTTTTTCCTGTTCCCGGTGGGCCATAGATAACCATGTTGCCATGTTGGTTGAGTTCTGCAATTGCGTTTTCTTGAGCATAGTCAAGAGAGTGGACAGTGTAGACATCCTTGTCCACATTTTTTAATTTCTTTGGAGTTTTGTTTTCAAGCAGAGCTGCGATTGCTTCATTTGAAAGATTTTTCTTTTCAAGTGCGACATAATCGTTATAGATTGAGTTTGCAAGAGGGAATCTTCCAACAACAGCACAATTTCTGACCGTCAATTTTGAGCCAACAGTCGGCTCTTTGATTGAATCGAAACTCATCATGCCTTTTTTTGATGGACACGACGAAATATCAAAGCCTTTTTTTCTCAAATACCCAAGAATGTCGTCAACATTTCGAAAGCCCGCATCAAGAAGACTATCAAATTCCATATTCATTTCATCCAAATTAATTTTGAATGGTCTTGAATACGCAGTCAAAAAAACTTTGTTCAACTGAATTGCTTCTCCGTCTTTGAGTTCAAGAGAAACGGTTGACTCATTTTCTGAAATGTTGATGACAACAGGGAAAAGGAGCAGAGGCGCTTTGACTGCAGTGTCTTTTCCAATGTAGCCTTCAATAAAAGGGAAACCAACGAACATTTCATATCGCCCTGTTTCTCTTTCAAAATCCTCGAGTGAGCGTTTGAGGTTTTTGAGTTTGCTCACTTGACTTGACATTAAGGTTCTTTCTTCTTGAGCGATTTTTGCTTCGCTCTTGACTTTTTCTTCTTGTGGAGCGTCGACCGTTTTTCCATTTTTGCCTTTTGGAGCTTTCTTCGCTTCCGTCGCTTTGCTTTTTTTCAAATTTTCCAAAATATGCTCTTTGCGTTTTTTGGAGATTATTTCATGAGTTGGTTTTTTTGCTGACCACAAAAAATTAACGAAAGACTCAATTTCGCCTTCGTCACCCTCTAAAATCTTTCCGATGTCATATGTATAGGTCTGTGATGCCTTTTTTGCATATAAACTTCTGTTCTTCCCGCTTATTTCAATAAGCCTGTCTTTGTAAAACTTATAAATCTTTTTCATTTTGACAGTCTATCACAATTTGATAATTAAGTCAAGAAAAAAATTATATTAAGAACTTGTATTTAATGGAAATTTAATAATTGATGACCAGTTGTTTGATTATTTCTTGTGGGCACAATGACTTTGATATCTTGAAATTAAAAAATGTTGGGAGTGTGACGCCGACGGCTAGTCTTCTCTATGCTTTTCAATTTTTTCATCAAAACAACTCAAAAAAATTTTCAAACTTTTTTTGAAATAGGGTGGCAAAAGTGTTGCAAATTTCCGTCCTAACACAACTCGTTTTCCCGAACCAACTCAAATTTTTGACGAAATCCCAAGTGGTTTTCCCGAGCCAATTTGAAAAATTGCGAGTAAATGGCAGAAAGAATTTCTAGCAACACCTAAAAATCAGTTGACATAGGATATTTATTTAGTGTAGAATAATCATATAGACAATTGTCTATATGAGGTTTTTGATAAATGAAATATGGTCTAGCAGAATACTCAATTATTTTCAAAGCCATGAGTGATGAAACTCGGCTCAAAGTTTTGACAATGCTAACAAGAGGAAAAACTTGTGCTTGCAAAATTTTAGAGGCTTTTAATTTCACACAACCAACTCTCTCTTATCACATGAAGCAACTTGTCGATAGTGGACTTGTCGATGCGACAAAAGAGGGGAAGTGGGTTCATTATGCAATTAATAAAGAAAGAATTGACCTCATAAATGAATTTTTTATCGCAATATCTAAAATAGGAAATTCAATGGATGATTGCAGAGAGGAGAGATGTTAGTGAGTGAATGTGATAAAACAAAAGTGTGTGCTTGTCCGAAAACGGAATGCCCGAACCATAAGAAATGTTGCTTGTGTGTAATAAAGCACCGAGAGACGGATAGCCTCCCCTATTGCTTGTTTTTAGACAATGGCGGAGATAAATCGGTTGCAAACTATTATGAGGTGTTGAAAAAACGCTTTGAAGATAAAGGAGAAATTCAATCATGAAACCATATGTTAGAATGAAAAACTGCTTTGCATCAAAAGATGTTTGCACAGCAATCAAATGTTGCCCGACAAGTGCAATTACTTATGCCGAGTCAGAAGAGCCTATTTTAGATAAGGTTCTTAATTGCAACTGCAATGACCCAAACCGAGAGGGCAAAATTCCCGTTGCTTGCACGGACGGCGGATGCGGAGATAGTGGCTGTGGTGATGATTTATATTCATGCGGAGGAACGCCATACGGCAGAATTATCATTGACTATGATAAATGTGTCGAGTGCGGGCTTTGTGCAAAAGAATGTTGTGGTTCTGCAATTGACATGGTGGAAGACTTAAGCAATGTAGTTGAAAGCAAGACCCCTTGCTGTGGAACAGGTTGCTGTTAAGAAAATAGAATAATTTAATATGATGAAAGCACATTCATTTTGAGTGTGCTTTTTTTCGTGCGAAAAAAAAGATAGCCTACAAGGGCTTCAAGCTGTCGCCATTATTCGCATATTTGGAGCGAATACCCGACACTTGTGAGAGAAGGAAAGAGGGGTTTTTATGAACAAGAGCCGAGCCTCAAACTGCACCCTAATCATCCAATGTAAGGCGTTTATAGCGATTGTGCGGAGTCAAAAGATCCTTGAACGACAACTAACCCCAGAAAAAGATTATTGAAAAATTTTCAAACTTTTTTCGAAATAGGGCGAAAAACTGTTGCAAATTTTCATCCTAACCCAACTTGTTTTCCCGAACCAACTCAAACTTTTGACGAAATCTCAAGTGCTTTTCCCGAAACAACTCAAAAAATATTCGAGATAAGCCATGGAACAATTGCTGTTTCGTGGTTTTTATATGTTCAGTTCTTCTTTTATTTGCTAGAAAGATATTTTTTGGCATTATTGATTTTTGTTTGACAAATTGAGGATAAAAGTGATATTCTATAAATACCACACAACAAGTAAGACTACGGGTCGAATTCTGCCTTTTGGCAATTCTCCCCCGTAGTTTTGCGGTGTTGTGTGGTAACAATTAGGAGAAAAGTCACTAGGAGTGCCGTTCTCTTAATTGGGAGCGGCACTTTCTTTGTGCCAAAGGAGAATTGTGGAATGACACAAAATCAAGACGAGATAAATAAACAAAGAGGTTTTTTTAATAAAATTAAACTGTCTTTAAAGTCTATCAATTATAGGCTATTCTTAGCATTATTATTAACAGGGCTTATTCCAACAGTTTATACTACTTTGCGTATTTTTTTCTTAGGGCAAATGGATGACGCTTGGAGTTTTTCTATTGCCTCGCAAATGCAATGGATGCATTTATTATATGAGATTATTCAAGAAGGGCTAATCCTTCCGCTATTCTTTTTTATTGGCAAAGCATTCGCAGACAGGCAAAAAGTTTTAGCAGGCGAGATGACGAGCGAAGAAGCAGAAAAAAATAGAAACAACCTTGCAAACATGATAAGAACAGGACTAATCATAGTTTTTGGTGCATTCACATTGCTATCTCTTGGAGTTATCATTTTTGCTGACCCATTGGTTAGATTCATGGGGCAGGATGTTGCAATAATAAACGAAACGGTAACTTACATAAGGCTAGAGGCTGTTGCAAATATTTTTAATGCTCTTGTTAGATTTGTTTTGGTTGTGCTAGTCACCATAAAAAAAGATAAATATCTATATTTTATGCTAATTTTGAAAATGGTTCTGACTGTTCTTGGTGACACCTTTCTTATATCAAGCCTTGCAATATCTGTGCAAATGGGTGTAAATGGAATTGCGATTACAAACATAATAGTAAATGCGTTTTTATTCCTGCTTGCAATTTTGATATTATATAAGGAAAAATTACCGCTATTCAAAAAAGAACGATTATCTTTTGTTTGGACAAAAGGCTGGGCAAAAATAGGCGGAATATCAGGGCTTGAATCCTTGGTGCGAAATTTGTTTTTCATGCTTATGATTGTTCGCATGGTGAACATGGTCGGAGAACAAGGCACATTTTGGGTGACCAATAATTTCCTATGGGGATGGCTATTACTGCCTGTCTTGCAGCTTGGCGAACTTATCAAGCGAGATTGTGGTGAACATAACAAGGGTGCGATAAAACAAAAAACTTTAGGCTATCTTACCCTAACAACAATTTTTGCGATAATTTGGCTTGTGTCAATTCCATTGTGGCAACCATTTTTCAGAGGAGTGTTGCAACTAGATAATTATCAAGACATTTTCATTATTGCTCTTATAAGTGTTGGTTTTTATGTCGTTTTTGCGTTTAACCATGTTGTTGATAGCATTTTTTATGGAACAGGCAAGACTCAATATATGTTAGCACAAGCGTTAATCACAAACATAGTTTATTATGGCATAGCATTCATACTTTATCTCACAGGTGTGTTTGTGCCGACACTTACTGGTATAGCACTCATGTTTGCAATAGGTATGGCTTTTGACGCGATAGTAACATTTGTTTTGTTCGGATGGATGCTCAAGAAAAAGAAAATATCACTAATAGCAGATATTGGCACACTAGAGGTAGGGTCAGTTAAAAGTGAGCAGGAATTGGAAGAGGTAAGTGATTCAAGTGATAACTAAAAAATAACAAGAAAGCACACTCTTAATTGGGCGTGCTTTTTTCATACAAGGGCTTCAAGCTGTCGTCACTTCTTCGAGTATTCGAGGCAGATAGCAAGGGGTGATGGGGTGCGGGTGACAACACATTTTAGAGTGAGAGCCAGACCTCAAAACCCACCCCTAGTTGCACGATGTAAGGCGTTTATAGCGATTGTGCGGAGTCAAAAGATCCTTGAACGACAACTAACCCCAGAAAAAGATTATTGAAAAATTTTCAAACTTTTTTTGAAATAGGGTGGCAAAAGTGTTGACAGTCGATGTTAGTTGTTATATAATAGTCAAGCTGTGCATAGGATACGGCGATTTTTTTGTGGCTTATTAAGGAAAAAATTGAGTGCCAGATGGCACTTTTTAAATCCAAAATATTATGGCACACGAGAGACGGTTGTGAAAACAGCAAACCACCCTATATAATAAGGATAAAGGTAAACAAATGGCTAGTCAAAAAATAAGAGTTAAATTAAAGGCATACGATAGCGAGCTTTTGGATAAAAGCGCGGAAAGAATTTCTGAAGCTGCTAAAAAAACAGGAACAAAAGTTGTTGGGCCTGTTCCATTGCCGACTGAGCGTGAAATAATCACTATCTTGCGTGCTGTTCACAAGTATAAAGACTCAAGAGAGCAATTTGAAATGAGAACGCATAAGCGTCTTATTGACATTTATTCTCCATCCGCAAAAACTGTCGACAGTTTGATGAAGCTCGATTTGCCAGCGGGTGTTGACATTCAAATTAAGTTATAGCATGCAACGCGTTACGCATAATGCACAGCGATTGAGAGAATAATCGTGGACTGCGAAATGTGTTTGGGGTGGTGTGAAAAAAATTAAAAAACTAACATTCGTTATGCGTTATGCGTTGTGCATTATGCATTAAAACAAGGATACATCATGGAAAAGGCCATATTAGGTAGAAAAATTGGAATGACTCAAATATTTGACGAAACTGGGCTTAGAGTTCCGGTTACTGTTGTCGAGGCGGGGCCTATGACGGTCGTTAGGCATAAGACTCAAGAGCGTGATGGCTATGAGGCTGTTTTGTTTGCGTTTGAAGAAATCAGAGAGGACAAGTTGAATTCTCCAGAGCGCGGTCTTTTCAAGAAAAACAAACTAGCGACAAAGCGTTACCTTAAAGAGTTTAGGTTGAACGAGCCGGGCAAATATGAAGTTGGAACTGATGTGAAAGTTGATATTTTCACAAATGGCGACATGGTTGATGTCAGCGGAACTTCAAAAGGTCATGGTTTCACGGGTGCGGTCAAGCGTCACAACAAAGCGCGCTTGAAAATGACTCACGGAACAGGGCCAGTTCATCGTTCGCTTGGTTCAACTGGTGCAAATTCAAACCCGTCAAAAAAAATCAAAAACCTCAAAATGGCAGGACAAATGGGTAATGAGAAAGTGACAATTCAAAACCTTCAGATCGTCAAGGTTGACGCGGATAGAAATGTTCTTCTCATTAAAGGGGCTGTCCCGGGGCCAAAAGGCGGATTGGTGACAGTTTGTAACACAGTAAAAAAGTAGCGCATGACGCATAGCGCATAATGCATAGTGATTTAAAAATATTATTTTTAGTATCTTATGGTTTTAGCGTTTCTAGTGGTTGTGCATCAATAAAAATTAACATTCGTTATGCATCGTGCATTAAAAAGGATAACATGCCAAAAGTTCAAATTTACAAGCAAACTGGCGAAAAAGCCAGCACATTAACTCTTAATGAGAAAGTGTTTGACGCGGAATATAACGAACCGCTCATTCATCAAGTCGTCGTGGCGCAATTGAACAACAAGCGTCAAGGCACGAAGTCTACTTTGACAAGAGCCGAAGTTCGTGGTGGAGGAAGAAAGCCTCATCGCCAAAAAGGAACTGGACGCGCGAGAGCGGGTTCGACTCGTTCGCCGTTGTGGACTGGTGGTGGGGTGATATTTGCTCCAAAGCCGAGAGATTTCTCTCAAAAAGTCAACAAACAAGCAAAAAGAGTTGCTCTTTGCAGTGCATTTTCTGAAAAAGTCAGAAATCAAGAGCTTGTTTTGCTTGATGACATTAAATTAGCTGATGCGAAAACGAAAGAAATGGCAAAAATCATGGAAGCGTTAAAGCTTGAAAAAAGCGTTCTTCTCATCACGACGGCTAACAGCGAAAGTGTGATTAGGGCGTCTAGAAATCTTCCAAATGTCAAAACAATCGAAGCAAGTCTAATCAATGTTTATGACCTTGTTGCAAATCAAAGAATTGTTGCAACTGTTGAGGGAATCAAACAAATTGAAGCGCAATATTCAGAGCAAGCGTAATTTTAGTTGATAGTGAATAATGAATAGTGAATAGTTAAGGTATAATTTTAATTTAATAATTTGACAATAACTATTCACTATTCACTATTAGTTATTCACTAAAAGGAGAAAACATGGAACTATATAACATTATTCAAAAGCCAGTCCTGTCGGAAAAAAGTTATGCAGGAATTGCTAATAAAAAATATGTGTTCAGAGTTGCAAAAGATGCAACAAAACCTCAAATCAAAAGAGCGGTTGAAGAAATTTTCAATGTTCAAGTCGAGAGTGTTAACACAACAAACATCAAAGGAAAATATAAGCGTCAAGGTCGTCACGAGGGTTATACTTCTGACTTCAAAAAAGCCTATGTTCAATTGAAACCAAATTCACCTTCAATTTCATTCTTTGACAACCTAGTTTAATAATCTATTGAATATTAATATTGAATATGGAATTTATGAAAATTAAATAATAATTTGACGAAACCTATTCTCCATTATTCAATAAGAGAGGAAGCATCATGCCTATTAAAAGATATAGACCAATAACACCAGCGCAACGTTTTAAGACAACGTTGACTTATGAAGAAATAACGACAAACCAACCGGAAAAGTCGCTATTGGTTTCGCTTAATCAAAAAGCGGGGCGTAATAACACGGGTCGAATCACTGTTCGTCATCGTGGTGGCGGTAACAGAATCAAATATCGTATTATTGATTTCAAACGCAACAAAGACAATATTCCTGCAAAAGTCGCAACAATTGAGTATGATCCAAACAGGTCAGCAAATATTGCTCTTCTTCATTATGCGGATGGTGAAAAAAGATATATTCTTGCTCCAGTTGGACTTTGTGTTGGCGATAGTGTCATGAGCGGTGTTGAAAATATTGACATTAAAGCGGGTAATGCGCTTCCACTTTCAGCAATACCAGTTGGAACAACGGTTCACAACATTGAGATGCAACCGGGTGCTGGCGGGCAAATCGCGAAAAGTGCGGGAGCGTGCGCTCAGTTGATGGCAAGAGAAGGCAAATATGCGACCTTAAAATTGCCATCGGGAGAGATGAGAATGATTCCTGTCAGATGTCGCGCTACTGTTGGGCAAATTGGAAATCTTGACCATGAACTGGTTTCGCTTGGAAAAGCGGGAAGAAAGCGTCACATGGGCATTAAGCCAACTGTTAGAGGTTCTGCGATGAACCCATGCGACCATCCACACGGTGGTGGTGAAGGAAAGTCACCAATTGGTCGTCCGGGTCCAGTGTCTCCATGGGGTCAACCAGCGCTTGGCTATAAAACAAGAAAGAAATCAAAATCTAACAAGTTTATTGTTAAGCGTATTAACTAATTTATTTAATGCAGAATGCAAAATGCAGAATGCAGAATAAAGGTCAAATTTGTTTATTAAATATTAAAAAAATTACAACAACTATTCTGCATTCTGCATTTTGCATTCTGCATTGAGGAAAAAATTATGTCGAGAAGTATCAAAAAAGGGCCTTTTGTGTGTAATAAACTTTTGAAAAGAGTCAGAGCGCAGGGCCATGAAAATAAAAAAGTAATCAAAACATGGTCGAGAGCATCGACTATCTACCCGGATTTTGTTGGTTCAACAATCGCTGTTCATGATGGAAAAAAACACGTTCCAGTCTATTGCACAGAAGAAATGGTTGGACACAAACTTGGAGAATTCGCACCAACAAGAAACTTTCGTGGACATGCGGGGTCGAAAACAACAAAAGGCAAAAAATAATAATGTTTTAATGCATAACGCATAACGCATAACGCATAACGAAAGTTAAATTAGTAGTCTCGTATGCTTGTATCGTTTGTTGTTATTATAAAACATAAAATTTCAACATTCATTATGCACTATGCATTATGCATAATGCGTCAAAAGGAAATCATGGCAACAAGAATGAGAGAAAAAGCGGCATTCCGTCGCGAAAATAAGGACACTCGTCCAAAAGCACACGCAAGATATTTGAGAATATCTCCTTTTAAAGTGCGTGTCGTCCTTGACACAATTCGTGGCAAGGCGGTTAATGATGCTATTGCAAGTTTGAGAGCAACTCCAAAAGCGGCTTCACCAATGGTGATAAAGTTGATTGAAAGTGCTGTTGCAAATGCTGAACACAACCAAAACCTCTCAAGACACGACCTCGTCGTTTCTGAAATCTATGCAGATGCTGGGCCAATCATGAAGAGAATGCAGCCGGTATCAAAGGGAAGAGGTCACCGCATCAACAAAAGAACAAGTCACATCACGGTTATTCTTGATGAGGCGAAAGAAAACTAAAAGCAATTTTAGTGAATAGGGAATAATTAATAGTGAATAACTATTGCCAAATTATTTTAAAGCTTTAACAACAACTATTCACTGTTCGCTATTCGTTATTCACTAAAATAAAGAATTCATTACGCGTTTATGCGTTTAGGAGAAACATGGGTCAAAAGGTATCACCACACGGACTGAGAGTAGGAGTTATTAAAGGTTGGGATGCAACATGGTTTGCAAACAAAAAGGATTTCCCAGCATTGCTTCTTGAAGACAGCAAAATTAGAAAGTTTGTCAAGGATAAGTATTACACTTGCGGTATTTCGCGTGTAATTTTGGAGCGTAGCCAAGGAAAGGTTAGCGTTAACATCCACACTTCGA
The DNA here is from genome assembly GCA_009787685.1 of Bacillota bacterium. GTDB lineage: Bacteria > Bacillota > Clostridia > Christensenellales > Pumilibacteraceae > WRAY01. Next base: position 18,487 of record WQSV01000001.1, on the reverse strand, counting down.
AGCCCGGTGTTATCATTGGTCAAAAAGGTGCAGGTATTGAGCAACTCAAAAAAGAGCTTGCGAAGCTTGTTCCAGACAAAACTCTCCACATCAACATCATTGAAGTTAAGCGTCCAGACATGGATTCAACTCTTGTTGCTGAAGGAATCGCTGCCGCTCTTGAAAAGAGAGCATCGTTCAGAAGAACGATGAAGCAAGCGATGGGAAGAGTAATGAGAAGCGGAGCAAAGGGTGTCAAAGTTATGGTGTCTGGAAGACTTGACGGCGCGGAAATTGCTCGTTCTGAACATTACCATGAAGGAAGTATTCCACTTCACACGCTTCGTGCTGACATTGACTACGGTGTTGCAACGGCTCACACAACTTTCGGTTGTATTGGAGTAAAAGTGTGGATCTATAAAGGTGAAGTTCTTGGAAAGCGTAAACTTTCAGAAGAGAGTTCAGAGGAAAGCCAAGGACAACAAAGAAGAGAAAGACGCGAAAGAAACTAATTTAAGTTGAATATTAATATCTATATTCAATAAAAAACAAATTCAAGAAATGATAATGCATTGATAAATGCTTATTAAGATAGAAGGACAACACAATGTTAATACCAAAAAGAGTAAAAAGACGCCGAGTTCAGCGCGGTAGAATGAAAGGAAAGGCTAATAAAGGCTGTATTATTGCATACGGTGACTTTGGTCTTGTTGCGCAAAGCTGTGCGTGGATAACATCTAATCAAATAGAAGCGGCTCGTATTGCCATGACAAGACACGTAAAACGTGGTGGAAAAGTTTGGATTAATATTTTTCCTCACAAGTCTGTCACTAAAAAACCTGCAGAAACTCGAATGGGTTCTGGTAAGGGTTCTCCGGAATACTGGGTTGCTGTCGTTAAACCGGGCAGGGTTATGTTTGAAATGGCTGGTGTTAACGAAGATTTGGCAAGAGAAGCGATGAGAAGAGCTGCTCACAAATTGCCAGTAAAATGCAAATTTTATCGCAAAGATGAATTGACAAGCCCAGATGCTCCGGATGCGGGTGCAAAAGAAGTGAAATCTGAGGAGGTGGCTGAATAATGAAAGGTAAAGATATCAGAGAGCTAGACAACAAAGATTTGACAATCAAATTGGAAGATCTCAGAAAAGAACTGTTTAATCTTAGATTTTCTCACACAACTGGACAATTGTCAAATCCAATGCAACTCAACAATGTCAAAAAAGACATCGCAAGAGTGTTGACAATAATGCAAGAAAGAAAATTGCATGGTGACGACTTCAGAAAAGTTGCATCAAAAAGGGGGAAGAAATAACAAATGGAAGCATCAGAAAAAAGAGTAAATATGCGCAAGGTGCGTGAAGGTGTTGTTGTTTCTGACAAAATGGACAAGACAATTGTTGTTCTTGTTAGCGACAAAGTTCCACACCCTATTTATAAAAAGACGATGAACAAATCTAAAAAATACAAAGTGCATGACGAAAACAATGAATGCGGAATCGGCGACACTGTCGAAATTGCAGAAACTCGTCCACTTTCAAGAGACAAGTATTTCAGATTGGTTCGCATTGTCGAAAAAGCAAAATAATATTTTACTATTGAATATTGAATATTGAAATGTGTTGATAAAAAAATATTTTATCTTTATCTATTCCATATTCCATATTCCATATTCGGAGAATAATCATGGTTCAACCACAATCATATTTGAAAGTCGCTGACAACAGCGGTGCAAAAGAAATTATGTGTATCAGAGTTTTGGGCGGAAGTTTTCGCTACTCTGGAAATATCGGCGATGTTATTATCGCATCGGTAAAGTCTGCGACGCCGGGCGGGAATGTCAAAAAAGGTGATGTTGTCAAAGCTGTAATCGTCAGAAGTCACATGGGAATCAATCGTCCAGATGGATCTCATATCAAGTTTGATGACAACGCTGCTGTTATTATTGACAATCAAAAACAACCAAAAGGAACTCGTATTTTTGGGCCAATTGCAAGAGAGCTTCGTGAAAAAGAGTATATGAAAATTATCTCTCTTGCTCCAGAAGTAATCTAAATTTAACGCATAACGCATAACTTATAACTCATAACGATAATAGAATTTTGAATATCGTGATTGAGTCTAACGTTTTCGTCATCGTTAACAATCCAAATAAACATTCATTATGCGTTATGCGTTATGCGTTATGCGTTAAATAAGGAAATATTATGAACTCACTATTCGTTCGCAAAGGCGACACAGTAAAAATGCTTTCGGGCAAAAATAAAGGCAAAACTGGCAAGGTTACAATGGTTAACCCTGAAACTTCTCGTATTGTTGTCGATGGATTGAACATTATCACAAAACATAAAAAACCTCGCTCACAAACTGACAGAGGTGGAATCAGCAAAGTTGCAGGTTCTGTTGATGCATCGAATGTTCAAATCGTTTGTCCAGCATGCGCAAAAACAACAAGAGTTGCTCACATGGAAATCGAAGGCAAAAAAGTGAGAATGTGTAAAAAATGTGAAAAAAGCCTTGATGTCAAATCAGCGGACAAAAAAGCATTGAAAAAAGCAAAAAAAGATGCGGTTGACGCTCCAGCAGAAGAAACAAAAGAAAAAAAATCTGCAAGAAAACCAAAAGCAGTGAAATCTGAAGAAACTGCAAAAGAAGAAACGGTGGTTAACGCGGAAGAAGCAATTCAAGAATAAATTATTATGTAATAGTTAATATGGAGTATTGAATAAGTAATGATTAAATTAGATTTGACAAGACTTATTTAATATTAAATATTCCATATTCAATAATCAAGGAGAAATCATGGCTAAAAAAGATGATCAGGTTACTAAAGAAGTTGTAACCGACGAGCCAAAAGCGAAGAAAGCACCAGCTAAAAAGGCGACTGAGCCAAAAGCATCTTCAAAATCAAAAGAAAAAGCAATAGACGCGATCAAAGAAACTGCGGCTAAGGCAATTGAAGCAATTATGTCAACTGCAAGCATCGAAGAAGCGGGAGCGGAAGTGGCTGCGACAACAGAAAAACCAAAAAAAGCAACGGCGAAGCCAAAAGCAGAACCGAAGCCAAAGACAGAGCCAAAAGAGAAGGTAGAAAAAGAGAAAGCTCCTGCAAAACCGAAAGCCGAGCCAAAGCCTAAAACAGAAGCAAAAGAAAAAGCTCCTGCAAAAGCAAAAGCAGAGCCAAAGAAAGAAGTGAAAGCAGAAGAGTCAAAAGTTGAGCTAGCACCAAAAGCTGTTGAAATTCAGAAAGAAGAGCCAAAAGCGACTCCAGTAGTTGCTCCGAAAGTTGAAGAAGTTAAAAAAGAAGCTTCAAAACCTGCTTCGGCACCAAAAACTGAATCTAAAAAAGAAGAGCCAAAGAGAGTCGCCCCACAAAAGACACTATCGTCTGAAACAAGACATCGTCTTAAAAAGCGTTATTCAACTGAAATTGCTCCAGAACTCAAAAAAGAACAGGGTTATAAAAACATCTTTGAAGTTCCGAAAGTTGACAAAATCATCTTGAACATGAGAATCGGTGACATTAAAGATAACACAAAATCAATCAAACAAGCACAAACTGAACTTGAGCAAATTGCTGGACAAAAAAGCGTCCTAGTTAGAGCAAAAAAATCAGTTTCTAACTTCAAACTTCGTGAGAATCAACCAATCGGTATTAAAGTCACTCTTCGCGGAGAAAGAATGTATGAATTTCTTGACAAACTTATTGCAGTCGCACTTCCACGCGTCAGAGACTTTAGGGGTATTTCGCCAAAGTCGTTTGACGGCAGAGGAAACTACTCAATGGGTGTCAAAGAACAGATTATCTTCCCAGAAATTTCCTATGAAACAGTAGAAAAAGTCAGAGGCTTTGATATTGCAATCGTAACGACTGCGAAAACGGACGCTGATGCACTAGCGCTACTAACAAAAATCGGAATGCCTTTTAGAACATAGAAATTAATTCAGAATTTAGAATTAAGGTCGAATGAAAAAATAAATCATCAATAATTCTTAATTCATAATTTTGAATTCTGAATTAAATTGAAAAACCAATCGTCCAAACTTTGGACAACGGAGAGAAAGTAAACATGGCTAAAAAAGCAATGGTACAAAAACAGCAGAAAAAGCAAAAATACTCAACGAGAGAATACACCCGTTGCAGTATGTGTGGGCGCCCACATGCGGTTCTTCGCAAGTATGGCATCTGCAGAATTTGCTTTCGCAACCTAGCCTATAAAGGTGAAATTCCGGGAGTTCGCAAGGCTTCTTGGTAGTATTATAGAATGCAGAATGCAGAATGCAGAATGCAGAATATAGGTGAAAATTATTATAATAGTCTTTAAATAAAGACGAAGAAACTAGAAAAGTCTAACAATTATTTTGCATTTTGTATTTTTGCATTCTGCATTATAATAAAAGAGGTTTAAATGATAACAACAGACCCAATTGCAGATTTGCTGACAAGAATAAGAAATGCTCAAATTGCTCGACACGACACTGTCGCTATTCCAACTTCAAAAATGAAGAGGGCGATTGTTGAGATTCTTCAAGGCGAAGGATATATCACTTCACACGAGGCGGTCGAAATCGACGGGCACCCTCATATTTTGATAACTCTTAAATATGGGAGAGGTTTTGCTAAAGTTTTGACAAACCTAAAGCGTGTTTCAAAGCCGGGGCTTAGAGTTTATTGCGGATATGAAGATTTGCCAAAAGTTTTAAACGGTCTTGGTGTTGCCATCATTTCAACATCAAAAGGCGTTATGACTGACAAAGAAGCGCGCAAAAATAAAATTGGTGGCGAAGTGCTAGCGTATATTTGGTAGCTTTATTCAATGCAGAATGCTAAATGCATAATGCAGAATTGATGTCAAAATTGACACGAGTGTGTCGATCCTCGGTAAAGCCGAAGGAGTTCAAAAAATTTTAACAATAATTATGCATTATGCATTTAGCATTCTGCATTAAAAAAGGAAAACATGTCAAGAGTCGGAAGAGCAGAAATAGCATTGCCAGCAGGAGTTACAGTCGGTGTTGAAAACAACACTGTCACAGTAAAAGGACCTAAAGGTGAATTGTCGCAATATATTGACGACAGAAACATCGTGATTGAAAACAACGGTGCGGTTTTGAATGTTGTTCGCAAAAGTGAAAGCAAATCAACAAAAGCAAAACATGGACTTTACCGTCAACTTATTGCAAACATGGTCAAAGGTGTTGTTGAGCCATTTTCAAAAACCCTTATTGTTAAGGGTGTTGGTTACAAAGTTGCTCTTGCGGGAAACAAAATAACAATGAACGTAGGTTTGTCCCACACTGTTGAGTTTGTTTCACCTCAAGATGTAACGCTTGCTTGTCCGGATGCAAACACTATTGTTGTCAGTGGAATCAGCAAGCAAAGAGTTGGTCAAGTCGCGGCAACACTAAAAAGCAAAAAACCAGTTGAACCATACCATCTTTATGGAATTCACTATCAAGGCGAGCGCTTAGTGAAGAAAGAGGGTAAAACAAGCGGAAAGTAAAAAATAACGCATAACTCATAACGATTGTAAAAACACTTTAACATTCATTATGAATTAGGCGAATATGAAGACATGCATCAAAAAAATTAACATTCGTTATGCTTATGCATTATGCATTATGCGTCTAGGAAACCATCATGATAACAAAACAAGACAAAAACAAAGCACGTGAAAAACGTCACAAAAGAGTGAGAAAAAATATTTTTGGAACTGCACAAAGACCAAGAATGAATGTTTTTCGCTCTGCAACTCATATTTATGCTCAATTGATTGATGATGAACAAGGAAAAACACTTTGCTCTTCTTCAACAGTTGCAAAAGATGTTGATGTTAAAAAACTTAACAAGACAGAAGCGGCTAAAAAAGTTGGACAAGAAATTGCTAAAAAAGCAAAAAAACTAAAAATCAACACAATAGTTTTTGACCGCGGTGGCTACCTCTACATCGGACGAGTTAAAGCACTCGCTGATGGAGCAAGAGAAGAAGGACTAGTTTTCTAGTTTTTGATTTGCAATTGACAGATTGAAGTCAAATTAAGATATCATAAACTTGCAAATAGTAAGTTGCAAATTGTCAATTTAAACTAAATATAGAGCAATTCTCATCATGCACATTTGTGCATTTAAGAAGGAACATAAAATGGAAGAAAGACAAAAAAGAACGCCAAGAGAGCGTGAACCAAGAAGAACTGACGAGAGACCAGATGACGGAATCAGAAGCAAACTGATTGCGGTTAATCGCGTTACAAAAGTTGTCAAAGGTGGAAGAAACATGCGTTTTTCTGCTCTGGTTGTTGTTGGCGACGGCAATGGCTCAGTTGGTGTTGGACACGGAAAAGCAAACGAAGTTCCAGAAGCAGTCAGAAAAGCTGAACAGCAAGCAAGACGCAAGATGGAGAAAATTGCTCTTAATGAAAGCACTATTCCTCATGAAATCATCGGACACTTCGGTGCTTCAAAAGTCTTGTTGAAGCCTGCACCAGAAGGAACGGGGATTATTGCGGGAGGATCGGTTCGTGCGGTTGTTGAACTTGCGGGCATCAAAAATATCACTGCAAAATCTCATGGTTCAAGAAACCCAATCAACTCAACAAAAGCTGCAATTCAAGGACTTTATGGACTTCGTTCAGCAGAGCAGGTGGCTAGGGGAAGAGGAAAGTCAGTCGAGGAAATCCTTAATTAAAATCATTGAATATTGAACGCTGAATATTGAATAGGTAATGATAAACTATTTTATCGACACATATTCCATATCAATGGAGAAATCATGGCTAAGAAAGAAGCAAACAAACAAATCAAAATCACATTAGTAAAAAGCACAATTGGTTGTCTTGAAAAACAAAAAAAGACAATCCAAGCTTTGGGCTTGAGAAAAATAAGACAAAGTGTCACTCACTCGGACAGCGAAAGCTTAAGAGGAATGCTGTTCGTCGTCAAACACTTGGTAAAAGTAGAAGAAATCGCTTAATTCAGTGAATAATGAATAATGCATAATAATAGGTGCAGGATAGAATTGATTTAAAATTATTCTACTATCACTATTTACTATCACTATTCACTATTCACTCTAAATTTAGATTAGGACAAAATGTCGAATCGAAAAAACTAGAGGAAATCACTATGAAAATACACACTATTCAACCCCAAGCGGGCTCAAAGAAAAAAGAAAAAAGACTTGGTCGTGGCATTGCCAGCGGTCATGGCAAAACATGTTGTAAAGGGCACAAAGGTCAGTGGGCACGCAGTGGCGGTGGTGTTAGCATCGGTTTTGAAGGTGGGCAAAAACCTCTAATGAGAAGAATCCCGAAAAGAGGGTTTGATAATGCTTTCAAAAAAGAATATTCAATTGTTAACTTAAGTGACCTTGAAAGATTTGATGCGAAAACAGAAATCAATGCTGAAACACTTCTTGAATTTGGAATACTTTCAAAAGTCGAAGAGTATGGGGTGAAAATTCTTGGTTCGGGAACTTTGACAAAAGCATTAACAGTCAAAGCAAACAAGTTTTCAGAAGGTGCAAAAAAAGCAATTGAAGCTGCTGGCGGAAAAGTAATCGAAATCGAAATCATCAACAACAGCCTTAACGAAAAAGGCAAAAAGAGACCTCTTTCTGAAAGAGGGGCAAAGTAATTGATCAATGTATAATACACAATGCGCAGTTAGTGAGAGTTACTAAATAGGCTCAATAAAAATTGTGAATTGTGAATTGGAGAAATAAATGTTCACAACATTAATCGACTCATTTAAAAATAAGGATGTAAGGAAGAAAATCCTAATAACACTGGGACTACTGTTTTTGTTTAGACTCGGTGCATGGCTTCCTATTCCGGGAATTGACCCAAGCATTTATTATGTCGGTGCTGAAAACACGATGCTAATGCTTCTTGGTTCAATCACGGGTGGAGCGCTTTCAAATGGTGCGTTCATGGCAATCGGTGTCATGCCTTATATTAACGCGTCGATTATAATGCAACTTTTAACAGTCGCTATTCCAAAATTCGATGAATGGCGCAAACAAGGTGATGAAGGAAAAGAAAAACTCAATAAAGCAACAAGGTATTTAACACTGCTTCTTGCAATTGCTCAATCAGTTGGAATTGTCGTCACTTGGTCGAACCAAGGCGCTCTTGCTGGTGGAGAAATCCTTCCGGTTTGGCTTGTTGGAATTATCGTTTCACTGTGTCTTATTGCGGGAGCGATGCTCACAATGTGGATTGGTGAGAGAATCACGGAACTTGGCGTTGGAAATGGTATCTCACTACTGATATTCGTCGGAATTATCGCAACAGCGGGTATTGCTCTTATTAGCAACATCGCGGGAATTGCTAGTTTTGCAACAGCGGGAAGTCAAGATAACACTCCAATATTCCATTTAATAGGCTTCTTAGGGCTTGTAATACTGATATTCACATTTATCGTATTCATTGATGCGTCAGAGCGACGAGTTCAAATTCAATACGCAAAACAAATCAAAGGCCGAAAACAGTATGGTGGCCAATCAACTCACATCCCAATCAAGCTCAACGCGTCTGGTGTTCTTCCGATCATCTTCGCATCAGCGATTGTTTCATTCCCGTCATTGATTATGGGCATGATACCCGCACTTCAAGAAACTAACTTCATGATTAACGTTTGGCAACCACACTTCGGAGTTGGAAGACCAGTGTATAGCGTCGTCGTCGGTCTCTTGATTTTCTTCTTCGCATTCTTCTATGCTCAAATCCAGTTCAATCCAGAAGAAGTCGCAAGAACAATTCAGCAAAATGGTGGTTTTATTCCGGGTATTCGTCCGGGCAAGCCAACAGCGGAACATCTCAAGCGCATTTCAAGAAGATTAACATTCTTTGGTGCATTGTTCCTTGCGTTTATCGCAATTGTTCCAGCAATTATATTTGACCTAGTTTTTGAAGATCCGGGACTAATCGGAGCATTCACAGCAACAGGACTTCTAATCGTTGTTTCAGTTGCCCTCGACTTCGACAAACAACTTCAAAGTCAATTGATGATGAAGCAGTATAAAGGCTTTTTAAAGTAGAGTGAAATGTGAAGGGTGAAGTTAAGGATAATCAATGCAGCATTACGTTCAACCCCAGACTCTTGACTCTATATGGAGGGACTCCATACATGAAACTAATCATCTTCGGCGCTCCGGGATCTGGAAAAGGTTCTCAAGCACCAAATCTCAACAAAGAATACGGTCTTTTTCATCTTGCGACAGGCGATATTTTGAGAAAAAATATCAAAGAGGAAACTCCTCTTGGCATTGAAGCAAAGAAATACCTAGACAAAGGCATGCTCGCACCAGACGAGGTTGTCATAGGGCTTGTTGAGGAAAAACTCAAATGCAAAGAGTGTGAACAAGGTGTTTTCTTTGATGGATTCCCAAGAACGCTTGAGCAAGCAAAAAAACTTGATGAAATCACCACAATTGATAAAGTGATTTATCTTGAAGTCGACTTTTCAATACTTCTCGCAAGAATAACGGGCAGACGCTCTTGTGAGTGTGGAAAAACAATTCACATCAAAAGAATGAAAACGGAAGAATGTGAGTGTGGAAAAATACTTTATCAAAGAGAAGACGACACAGAAGAGATGGTCAAACCAAGAATTGAAACCTTTCTTGCCCAAACTGCTCCATTAATAGAATATTATGAAAAGCAAGGAAAACTGATAACGATTGATGGAGACGGAGAGATTGAAGATATATTTGAGGTAATTAAAGAAAAGTTGGGCTAAGAATTGTTGAATAGGTAATGATAAAAAAATTGACAAGAATTTTCGACCTTTTTGACGGAGAGTGCAAATACACGCAGAATCCGAGAAACCAGTCGAAGACTGTTGACAAGGGTCTTCGACCCCTTTGTGAGGATGTTTCTAATAATAGCAATCTCCGACAAGAGCATCAAAGATGCTTGACAAAGGTCTTCGACCCTCTTGACGCTGAATGCGAATGCAAGCAGAACCCAACAAAGCAGTCGAAGACTGTTGATAAGGACTTTCAGCCCTTTTGAAGGAAATTGCTATTACTTAGACTTCTCCGACAAAGGCATCGAAGATGCTTGACAACACATATTCCGTATTCAATAAAAAAATGGTTAAGAGCGAAAAAGAAATTCAGAAAATGCGTGTTGCGTGTCAAATTGTGGCATCTGCACACAAGCATATAGAAAGCTATATCAAAGCAGGGGTCACAACCGAAGAGCTTGACGAAATTTTAGAAAAATTCATCATCTCGCAAGGAGCAAAACCAAACTTTAAAGGCTATCGAAAATATCCAAAAACTGCTTGTATATCCGTCAATGACGTTGTTGTTCATGGAATACCAAGCGAAAAAATAATCCTAGCTGACGGTGATATCGTTTCAATCGATGTTGGAGCCGTCAAAGATGGTTATCATGGAGATGCAGCAAGAACATATGCGGTCGGAGAGATAACAAAAGAAAAACAAAAACTCATTAACGTCACCAAAGAGTGCTTTTTCAAAGGCATGACAGAAGCAAGAGCTGGCAGGCGAGTTGGAGACATAGGTTGTGCGATTCAAAGACACGCAGAATCAAATGGCTACTCGGTTGTTCGTTCGTTAACTGGACATGGCATTGGAAAAAAACTCCACGAAGACCCAAGTATTCCGAACTTTGGAAAAGCAGGAACAGGAACATTACTTAAAAACGGAATGACATTAGCAATTGAACCGATGATAAACGAAGGGACATTCCATGTTATTTTTGAAAATGATGGTTGGACTTGCAGGACTAAAGATGGAAAAATGAGCGCTCACTATGAAGAAACGATTCTAGTTACTAATGGTGATGCAGAAATTTTGACAAAAATTAATGAATAGTTAAGGAAAAGTTTGCCATTATCAAAAAAATCATTTATAGCAAAACCTAATAAAAGAATCTAAAATGCTTGAAAAGGGTCTTCGACCTGTTTGCTAACGAATTTCTCATAAAAGAAATTTCTCACAAAAGCATCCAAGATGCTTGACAAGACACGATAAATTATGCTATAATGTATCGTTTGCGAAAAAATTCACAAACACTAGCCACTAATTGTTATTATTTATTCACTGAAAAGATGGACAAACGAACCAAAACATCCAAGATACCAGCCCTCGGACAAATCGTCATTTCAACAATGGGACATGACAGAGGAAGAATGTATTTGGTGACAAAAGTCATCGATCACGAATTTGTGGAAATCGTTGATGGGCAATATCGAAAACGAAAAAATCCGAAAAAAAAACGATTCAAACACTTATTAGTTATTAAAGAGGAGACACTTTCTCTTGATAAAATAGAAACTCACAACGACAAAGAAATTGCAAGAACACTATTAATGTTCTGCAAGGACAAAAAAGACGAAGGCCACAAAGTGACCAAAGGAGGCGACACGACAAAAAGTAAAGTGTCGAAGACATAATATGAAAGTAAGAGCATCAGTAAAACCAATGTGCAACAACTGCAAAGTCGTGAAACGCCACGGCAGGATTGTAATAATTTGCCCAAAATACCCAAATCACAAACAAAGACAAGGCTAAAATCAACCCACAACTCACAATTGCACGATTCATAACGAAAGATAGAATTTTGCAAACTAATTTTAATAATCGTTATGCGTTACGCGTTAAGCGTTGAACAAGGAGATTTATGCCAAAAGACGATAGCATTGAAGCAGAAGGAGAAGTGATTGAAGCACTTCGCAATGCAACATTCCGTGTTAAACTCAACAACGGACACATAGTTCTATGCACGATTTCTGGTAAAATCCGCATGCACTACATCAAAATTCTTCTCGGCGACAAAGTCAAAATTGAAATGTCACCTTATGACATAACAAGAGGAAGAATAACCTACCGCAATAAGAACTAATTCATAATTGAGGTCAAAAAAATTAATCAATCAATAATTATGCATTATGCATTATGCATTTGCATCAGGAGCAAAATATGGCGCGTATCGCAGGGGTGGATATCCCAAGAGAAAAAAGAATAGAAATCGGACTAACCTATGTTTTTGGCATAGGCAGACGCACTTCGGAAAAAATCCTTGCTGAGACTGAAGTTGACCCGAACACAAGAGTTAAAAATCTCAGTGAAACGGAGTTAAACAAACTCAGAACCTATATCGACAAAAACATCAAAGTCGAGGGTGACCTTCGTCGTGATGTCGCACTTTCTATTAAGCGTCTCATGGAGATTGGTTGTTATCGTGGAGTCCGTCACAGAAAAGGACTTCCAGTTCGTGGGCAGTCAACAAAGCAAAACGCAAGAACAAGAAAGGGCAAAAAGAAAACTGTCGGCAAAAAGAAAAAATAAAGCCACTAGTGGCTTTTGTCTGAACTATTTCTAGGAAAGGCATTAGAATTTTTTAAAAAACATAATCAACAATTGTGCATTAAGCATTATGCGTTGAATTGTTCTCTCCCAATGGAGAGAAAAGCGAAATTAAGTCCAAAAGGACACTCGGAGAGAAAGCAATGGCTGCACCAAAACAAAGAAAAACATCTCGTGGCACATCAAGAAAGCCAAAAGTGACAAAAAATGTTGACAGAGGACAAGTTCATGTTCAAGCATCTTTCAACAACACTATCATAACAATAACTGACACTCGTGGGAACACTATTTCCGCGTCTTCTGCTGGTGCGCTTGGATTCCGTGGTAACAGAAAATCAACACCATACGCCGCTCAACAAGCATCAGAGAAAGCAGCATTGCTTGCAAAAGACCATGGAATGAGAAGCGCAGATGTTTTTGTTAAAGGCCCGGGGTCAGGCAGAGAGAGTGCGATCAGAGCGGTTGAAAACTCAGGAATCAGAGTGACAAGCATTACCGATGTTTCGCCAATTCCACACAACGGATGCCGTCCACCAAAACGCAGACGCGTTTAATTTTAAAATGCATAATGCAGAGGCATAATGCAGAATTAAGGAAAAACTACCACAAAAAAAATTCGAACAACAATTATGCATTATGAATCATGCATTATGAATTGGAGATAAAATGGCAAAATACACTGGAGCAGATTGCAGAATATGTAGACGCGAGGGCACAAAATTATTTTTGAAAGGCGAAAGATGCACTTCAAAAAAATGTGCTATTGAAAGAAGACCAAACAAAGGTCCCGGTTTCCACGGCACTTCAAGAAAGAAGCCATCGGAACACAATATCCAATTGCGCGAAAAGCAAAAAACAAAAAGAATCTACGGTCTTTTGGAAAAACAATTCCATAGCTACTATGTTGAAGCTCAACGCCAAAAAGGTATTACTGGTGAAAACATGTTAATGCTTTTGGAAAAAAGACTGGATAATGTTGTTTTCAGAATGGGTATCGGCTCATCTCGTGGAATGTCTCGCCAAATCGTTAACCATGGGCATATTTGTGTCAACGGAAGAGTTGTCAACATTCCGTCATATCAAGTTAAACGTGGCGATGTTATCAGCGTGAAAGAATCAAAAAAAGAAAACGAAATGTTTAAAGAGTTGAAAGGTGCTAAAATTGTCATGCCTAAATGGGTTGAATTCGACACCGAATCATTTCTTGGCAAAATCATCGAAAACCCAACAAGAGAAGACATTGATTTAAAAATCAACGAGCAACTTATTGTCGAACTTTATTCTAAATAATGCTTGATTTTAAATGCAGTATTCAGAACATTGGTCAAAAACATTAATTTAAAATAACAATAATTGTGCATTATGACTTGAGCATTGTGCATTGAAAAAAATCGGAGATTTTTTAATTATGATGGAAATCGAAAAGCCACGCATCGCCATTGAAGAAAACATTGATGCAAGGCAAGCAAAATTTATTATTGAACCGCTTGAGCGTGGATATGGAATCACGCTTGGAAATGCCCTCAGAAGAGTGTTGCATTCAGCACTTCCGGGTGCCGCGGTTGTTGGTGTTCGCATTGAAGGCGCGCCACACGAGTTCACAAGCATCAAAGGCATCAAAGAAGATGTCGTTGACATAATTTTGAATCTAAAACAACTTAATATCAAAGCGAACTATCAAGACAAATCGCTCAAAAAAGTGCTGAAAATATCTCGCACTAAACCGGGTGTTGTCACTGCCGCAGACATTGAAATGGATCCAGAGGTTGAAATTTTGAACCCAGACCTCTATATTTGCACTATCGATGACGGCGGAAAATTCAATGCAGAACTGACTGTTGGCAGAGGGCGTGGTTATGTTGTTGCTGATAAAAACAAAGATGCGACTCAACCAATTGGTTTTATTGCAATCGACTCTATTTTCACACCCGTCAAAAGTGCCGCATATTCAGTTGAATCAACGCGTGTTGGTCAAAACATTGACTATGACAAATTGACAATTGATTTGGCAACAGACGGAAGTTTGAGCGCGAAAGAAGTTTTGAGTCTTGCTGGAAAAGCAATCAAAGACCACGTCGAAATTTTTGTCGGATTGTCGGCAACTATTGCAGGAATGGATATTCTTATTGCAAGAGATGAAGACAGAGCGCTAAGAATTTTGGAAATGAGCATTGAAGAAATGGATTTGAGCGTCCGTTCCTACAACTGCTTGAAGCGCGCAGGTATCTACACAGTCGAAGATTTGACAAAACGTAGCGAAGATGACATGCTTAAAGTCAGAAATCTCGGCAGAAAATCGCTTGATGAAGTTATCTATAAACTTCAAAATTTGGGCTTAGACCTCAAAAAAGAATTCTAATAATTCAATGAATAGTGAATAGTTATTAAAAGATGATTATTTTAAAAATTCTAACCAACACTATTCACTATTCACTATTCACTGGAGACACCATGATAAACAGAAAACTTGGAAAAAGAACAGATCAAAGAATGGCACTATTGCGTGGACAAGTCACGCAATTGCTTTGGCATGGAAGAATTGAAACAACTCATGCAAGAGCAAAAGAAGTGCAAAGCCTAGCTGAACAACTAATCACGCTTGCGGTTAATTCCTACACCGACACCGTCAAAAAAGTCGAAACAAGAATCAAGCACGACAAAAAACGCGACAAAAAAGGCAATTTGACGGTCACTGAAAGAGAAGTGAAAGTCGAATTGATTAACGATGGGCCAACCAAATTAAACGCCAGAAGAAAAATCATGGCGAATGTCTATGATGTCCAAGAAATTAGAGCAAAAGGCGAAACAAAAGCTCAATTCAGAATCAGAACTGAACACATCGCCCACCCTCTAATTGAAAAAATCTTCAACGAATATGCTCCGAAGTACGCGCAAAGAGCTGAAGACACCGGAACAAAAGGTGGCTACACCCGCGTCCTAAAAATGGGACCTCGCCGTGGTGACGCAGCAGAACTAGCACTCATCGAACTAGTCTAATCAAAACATCAAACCAAAACACCTCATTATTTTAATGAGGTGTTTTGGTTTTTAATATAGTGTGATAGAAAAAAAATTCAATAGCGATTTAAAAGAAGTAAACAAAAGAGAAAACAATAAAGAACTCAGATTCACACGACCAAGTGCAATTGATACTAAATAAGTTTATAATGCAGATTAAAAGTGTGGAAAATAATGAAGCAATGCTTGCAAAAAGTACTTACAAGGGTCTTCGACCCTCTTGACGGAGAGTGCTAGTTCAAGCAGAACCCGACAAAGCAGTCGAAGACTGTTGACAAGGGTCTTCGACCCCTCTGTTGGGGTAACTCCATGTAAAGTAATCTCAGACAAAAGGACTGAAAATTCTTTACAATGGTCTTCGACTCTCTTGACGGAGATTGCTAGTTCAAGCAGAACCCAACAGAACAGTTGAAAACTGTTGACAAGGGCTTTCAGCCCTTTTGAAGGAAATTGCTACTACTTGAACTTCTCCGACAAAGGCATCAAAGATGCTTGACAAGGATCTTCGACCCGTTTGACGCTGAACGCGAATACACGCTGAACGCGAATACACGCAGAACCCGACAAAGCAGTCGAAGACTGTTGACAAAGGTCTTCGACCCTCTTGACGCTGAATGCGAATACAAGCAGAATCCGACAAAAGCGTCTAAGACGCCTAGACGCTTTCTAAGAGCATTTTGTCGGCGACTAGGGCGATGAATTCTCCGTTAGTTGGTTTTTCTTTGTTGGAATAGACTCTGATGCCGAAAAGGGAATTGATATTTTCAATTTTACCTCTGTTCCAAGCGACCTCAATTGCATGGCGGATTGCACGCTCGACTTTTGATGGTGAAGTGTTGAACTTTGTTGCAACATCGGGATAGAGTCTTTTGGTTATTGAGTTGATGATGTCTGGATTGTCAACCGCGAGTTTGATTGCTTCGCGAAGGAAACTGTAGCCTTTGATGTGGGCAGGAATTCCACACATAATGAAGATATTAGTGATTCTCTCTTCAAGTGTGTTGGTGCGAAAGAGCATATTCGACTTGTCATAGGACTTGAAAAGTTCTTGACTTGCATTTTGCATCATTGGTCGCGTTGGAGTGTTCGGTGTTGCATGAATTGTTTTTCGTTGTCTGACTAGTCCCAAGAGTTGGTCTTTGATTGCTTGCGCTCCAGTTGGCTTGACCATATAGTAGTCCGCACCCTCGTTCATCGCCTTTGAAATGAATGCATCAGCTGAAAGGGCACTGACAACAAGAATTTTCGAGTCTCCCTTTTCAATGCGATTCAAAAATCCAAACCCGTCAAGTTGTGGCATGACAATGTCCAAAATAACCGCGTCAATATTGAGTGCTGAAAACATTGAGACTGCCATGAGTCCATCATGCGCTTCTCCAACAACCTCAAAATCTTCTTCATTTGAAAAGTAGTCCGAAAGTTCTTTTGCATAAGCTAGGTCATCTTCAACGATTAATAATTTGATTTTATCCATTTTTCTCTCCCATTGTGCATTGTTGCGACAACATATGATTTAATACTACACATATTTTATCAAATACAACAAAAAAAGAGAAAAAACTTCCAAGGGTGAAAAAACTCTTTTTTAGGGAATTTTTCACAAAATTCATCCGAAATTATCCGAAAAGGTCACAAATTGTCGAAATAATATTGCAACTTAGTTGCTTTTGTCGGCAAAACTCAATTAACACAAAAAAAAAGACGAAAGAAATAGTGCTTTCGTCTTTTGTTTTTAAGTGCGAATAGTGCTGCACTTTTCAATATTATAAAAAAATAAAACTTTTAACCATTGTTAGTTGAACATTAAGTGCTAATATTAGCTAAGAGTATCTTCCTTTGAAATAATCTTGAATTAAAACAATGGGAGTTCCTTTTGAACCAGAACCAACGCTTAAATCGGCAAGGCTTCCAAGAAGGTCGGGGAGTTGTCTTGGAGTTGTTCCGAGTCTATTTGGGTCGTCGATTTTCATTTTGTCTTGAGTTGCGATGATTTCTTTGATTTTTTTCTCGCGCTCAGCCTTTGGAAGGTCTTCAAATTGAGCGACAAGGTTTTTTAGTTTTGCTTCTGGTCGTGATGCACTTTTCAGTCCATCTGTGAATCCGGGTGAGACAACTGGATCAGCAAGTTCCCAAATTCCGCCAACAGGGTCTTTGAAAGCTCCATCTCCAAAAATCATAACATGAGGTGCAACCGAAAACCTTTTTTTCAATTCACTTTGCAATTCATAGGCAAACTTTTCACCGTCTCTTGGGAACAATTTGACTTTGTTGTTGCCAGCCATGTTTGAGCCAAGAAGACCATAGTCGGGGTTGTAGCCACTGCCGTTAACACTAGATTTCAAAATATCACAAAGTTTAATGACTTTTTCCGCGCCCTCGCTGATTAGGTAATCTTTGAGCATGTCGCGGGTGTGAATTGTTCCAGCGATGATATTTTTGGTGTATTTCAAAATATCCGCTGGGTTTGATGAAATAACAACCTCAATGTTATTTGCCGCCTTTTGATAAACCTCAACATAGTCGATGCCAGTGAAAAGATGGCTAGGTTTTCCATATTTTTTTGAAAAAGCTTCGGGAGTGTAGAGGTTGTCATCCTTTACATACGGATTGAAATTCTTCAAAAGGGAATTGCCAACCTCGTCAATAGGACTAATCAAAACAGTCAATTTCTTGACTCCTTTCGCAATGCCTCTTAAAATATTCAAAAAACGGTTGCGAGAAACTGGAGTTGGGTGAACAAGCCCAACATGAGAATTTCCAAATTTTGCTTTGATGTCTTCGGCAATGTCATCAAGTGTTGCAAAATTGCCTTGCGTGATTGCAAGAACGGCTTCAGTGACACAAACAACATCATCATTATTAAATTTGATATTATTTTCCTCTGTCGCTTTTTCCAAGCTGTCTGCAACAACTTTCACAAGATCATCACCCTCTTCAATAATAGGCGTTCTGATTCCTCTAACAATAGTTCCAATTTGACTCATTAAGGTTTGTTCTCCTTCGTTCCTTTTAGAAATTTTGAGACTAAAGAAAAATAATACCACAATTCCCCAACCTCTGTCAAGCATCTTAGATGCCTTTGTCGGAAAATTTCTAATAGAAGCATTCTTCAACAAAAGGGGCCTCCAACTCTCTCTTGACGCTGAGCGCGAA